>DQKQ01000253.1 GCA_015660615.1 Flavobacteriales bacterium | reverse complement strand
TTTGCTGGTAAGCATACATCCCCGTAATTCTAGTAGTCTTTAATGTATTCTGACCTGCCTGATCACTCATAACAGTTAATCCAAGCCCACCTTGGATATTTTTGACGTGTTGGTCATATGAAACTGCCTGAGTCACATACGATCCACTCATAGCAGGCCACTGATTCCTATAGGACATCACGAGTCTTGTATCTCGATTTCCTCCAGCAAAAGCGGGGTTTAAAAACAGAGGATTCGCATAATATTGCGTGAATTCTGCATCTTGAGCATGCACTTCATTTGGAGTGCATACAGACATGATTCCCGCAAGAAGCGCGAATCCTAAAACGGTTGTTAGAGGTGTTTTCAACATAGAGGTTCCCATTGAACTCACAATAATACGGAATTTTAAGTTAATAAGCAGGAATAATATCTCTCGCTTGTTTACGTTTGTTCCATGATTAGTTACGAAATTTGGCGAAATAAACTGGGTTAACAACAAACTATTTAAAATGATATACACACAGCTTCGTGTATTTGCTTTGTTTTTCTTGCTTATGTGTATAAAAGCTAGCGCTTTGATAAGTCAGGTAGTTGAGGTGAATTTTGCATTCGAAACAAATAAAAATGATTTCGAAATTCTAGTAGGTGAAGTTAAAATTCAGTCAAAATGGACTGGTGTTGAAGTTTTGAGTAACAATTATGTCTGGGAATTTGCTGGTACCAATGCGGAAGATTTCACAATCACAGGGAATTTAGATAACCCTTGGAGAGTCGTTAGAGGATCTAATACCGGAGAGTGGTTCGCACAATTCAGGGCGCCTAAATATAGAATTTCACAAAATGGATATGTCGAGAGGTTAGTGAACTGGAGCGGGGTAATTGGCAGTTCGCCAGCTGAAGAGAGTAGAGTAGTAAGAGTTTGGCCAGAACACTCAAAATTATCTGAAGGGACATGGTTGAAATTTGCAACCGGGCAAGAAGGGATATTTAGGATAGGGTATTCAGACCTTGTAGCTTCGGGTGTAAACCCTGACACATTGATTTTCTCATCCATACAACTTTATGGAAATGGCGGTCGAATGTTGCCGTTTGATAACGATACGGACAGGCCGCTTGATCTGCCTCTTTTAAAGATAGAAACTCAAGGTGAAGAAGATGGTGTTTTCGATTCGGAAGATGCGATTTTCTTCCATTCTTCTGGTGTGGACTCGTGGAGATGGAATGGGTCTAGTGAGCGTTGGTCTCACGAAAAACACAACTGGTCTGACAGTGCTTATTACTACCTTAGAATAGATGGTCCTTCGAACCTAATTGACAGTAGAATAGAGAGTCCGATAGCAAATAGTTTGCCTATATTGCAAGAATGGTCTAAGCATTTAGCGAAGAGATTTCATGAAATTGAATCGCATAATATTGCTCAAAGTGGAAGGGAGTTCTATGGCGCACATTTCACGTATTTAGGCAGTCAGATATATGGATTCAGTTTCAACATACCTAATCTTGTTGGTGACACCGGTTGGGTTGATGCTAGAATTGCGGGTAGGACCTTAGGTGCAACCAGTGATTTCATTCTGTTGTGTAATGGTGAGGAATCTCAAACTAGCGATATTTCCCTCAGTGAGAGCTCTCTTCTTTTGGCCCAAAAAAGGGATCTCTCTCTCGAGGTAGAAATGCCGGGTGATGGTATTGATGTACAATTGTCATTCACTCCAGGAAATGAATCAGCGCAGGGTTGGGTCGATTATGTAAGGGTTCAAGCATGGCAGGATTTGGTGGTTTCAGGTGGCCAGTTTTATATAAATGGTACACGTATGACCTCATTCACGAACTCAGCGAGATACACATTAGAAAATGCTGAATCAGTTGATGCTGTTTGGGATATAACTAACCCTTTAGAATCTGTGACGGTTCAGATTGAAGATTTAGGGGAGGAATTAGCGTTTAAAGCGAATATGGATACAACCAGAAGATTTGTTGCTTTTAGGCACAGTGCTGCTAAAGAGGTTAGAGCTTTAGGGCAGGTAGGTAAAACTGATCTTCACGGATTGGGGCATTTGGATTTGGTTATTCTGACAGCTTTGCCATTGGACTCAGCTGCAAGAAGATTATCTATTCTTCACGCTGATAGAGGGATGAGGGTTGCTGTAGTAAATCAACGCCAGGTGTTTGACGCCTTTTCATCTGGTTCACCAGATCCAACAGCCATAAAAATGCTCATGATGATGTTGCGAGATAGGGCAACAAACACAGAAGATGAGCCTAAGTATCTTACCCTTATGGGTGACGGAACTTTTCTAAATAGAAACCTTAACCCCGACGGGATAAACATAATTACATTCCAAAGTTCGAACTCTGAAAGTACTGTCAGTAGTTATGTGACTGATGATTATTTCGGACTATTAGAAGATGGTATGGGGGAGTCTCCTGGCGATAAACTAGCTATCGGAGTGGGGCGAATCCCAGCGACTGATCTTTCTCAAGCGTTAGGTTTTGTTTCAAAAGTAGAGACATACTTAGGAGCTTCAGGAGAATCATCTCCAACAGCAGAGTGTGAAGCTGGTGGAGAGTCATCAATTTTCGGCTCTTGGAGAAATCGCATTATTTTTGTTACTGATGATCAAGATGGGAATAACAATGATGGGTGGCGTCACATGTCTGACAGTGAGGTTCATTCTGCGAGAGTGTCCCAAGAACACAATGAATATGACATCATTAAAATATATCCAGATTCATATATACAAGAAGTTACTCCAGGGGGTGAAAGGTATGACGCAGCAGAAGCTGATATAGCCCGTAAAGTTCAAGAAGGAGCGCTTATTATTGATTATATAGGTCATGGTGGAGCAAGAGGGTGGGCACACGAGAGAATTCTAAATACGACTACAATTAGAGAATGGACTAATAAAAACAGATTGCCTGTTTTTATGACTGCAACTTGCGAGCTTTCTCGTTATGATGATCCAGAAGTAGAATCAGCGGGAGAAATGCTAATATTCAATCCTGATGGAGGCTCTGTAGGTATGCTAACAACGACAAGAACTGTTTTTAGCGGTGGTAACCAAGAGCTCAACACTGCATTTTTTAAAACTGTTCTCGATGAAGACTCGGGAACTGGACAGTTGAGATGTTTGGGTGATATATGTAAGGATACTAAGAACAGTCCCGACGTTACAAGCGTTACAAATATGAGGAATTTCTCACTTTTAGGAGATCCAGCTATGCTGCTCGCTTATCCTGCCTATAATGTGTTCTTCACAGAAATTCCAGATACGATTAGGTCTTTAGATTTGGTGAAAATGAGAGGCTATGTGGGTACTTCCTCGGGAGATACATTAGAAGAATTTAATGGCCAGATATACCCAACAGTTTTTGACAAGAGGTCTGAGTTAAGCACTTTAGATAATGATGATGTAGCTGGAGAGTTTAATTACACTATGTATAGGAATGTTATTCATAAAGGTCTTGCAAGTGTTGTTAATGGAATTTTTGAATTCGAATTTGTAGTGCCTAGAGATATTGATTATACATACGGAAATGGTAGGGTAAGTTGTTACGCTATTTCTGATAACAACGAGACAAAAACGGATGCACATGGAGCTTCAGAAGAATTCGTTATTGGGGGAACATCATCTTCTGTATCAATAGACGATTTAGGTCCTCAAGTATCATTGTACATTAACGACTCCCTTTTTATTGAAGGCGGTGTA
>DQKQ01000078.1 GCA_015660615.1 Flavobacteriales bacterium | reverse complement strand
GTCAGTTCCAGTGGAACCTTCGTCAGCAGCTCCCGCACCCTTGTCTGCATACATATCCTCACTTGCAGCTTGGAAGGCAGTATTGAGCTGTTCGATGCGGTCTTTGCAGGCGTCAACGTCAGCAAGTTCGTGAGCTGTTTTGAGTTCTGTAAGAGCTTCATTGATAGGGGTGAGCTTTTCAGCTGGAATTTTGTCACCAAATTCTTTGAGTTGCTTCTCAGTTTGGAATATTAAAGAATCAGCTTGGTTGATAGTCTCAACCTTTTCTTTAGCCTCCTTATCTGCGTCAGCGTTAGCTTCAGCTTCAGACTTCATGCGCTCGATGTCTGCCTCAGAAAGGCCAGAAGAAGCTTCGATACGAACGTTGCTTTCTTTTCCAGTAGACTTATCCTTAGCACTCACGTTGATGATACCATTAGCATCTATGTCGAATGTAACCTCGATTTGTGGAACCCCACGTTGAGCTGGTGGAATATCAGATAGTTGGAATTGACCGATGCGGTGGTTGTCTTTAGCCATAGCTCGCTCTCCTTGGTAAACATGTAGGTCAACACTTGGTTGGTTGTCCGCAGCAGTCGAAAAAGTTTCGGACTTCTTAGTAGGAATTGTTGTGTTAGCCTCTATTAGCTTAGTGAATACTCCTCCCATAGTTTCGATACCTAAAGAAAGTGGAGTAACGTCTAGAAGCAGAACGTCTTTTACATCCCCTGTAAGTACACCACCCTGTATGGCAGCTCCGATAGCTACAACCTCGTCTGGGTTAACGCCTTTAGAAGGTTCTTTTCCGAAGAAAGCTTTAACAGCATCTTGAACAGCTGGGATACGCGTAGATCCGCCAACTAAGATGACCTCGTTAATGTCTTTTTTGCTTAGGCCCGCAGCTTTAAGTGCTGTTTTACACGGCTTTATAGAACGCTTGATGAGATCGTCGCAAAGCTTTTCGAATTTCGCACGTGTTAGAGAGCGTACAAGGTGCTTAGGCACACCGTCAACTGGCATGATGTAAGGCAGATTAATCTCTGTAGAAGTTGTGCTTGAAAGCTCAATCTTTGCTTTCTCCGCAGCTTCTTTAAGACGCTGTAGAGCCATAGGATCTTTACTGAGATCAAGTCCGCCATTCTCGTCTTGGAATTCAGCAACTAACCACTCGATTAAAATTTGGTCGAAGTCGTCTCCACCAAGATGAGTGTCACCATCTGTAGAAAGAACTTCAAAGACACCGTCACCTAACTCAAGGATACTCACATCGTGAGTACCTCCACCGAGATCGAAGACAACAATTTTCTGGTCTATAGACTTCTTGTCTAAACCGTAAGCTAAAGCAGCAGCTGTAGGCTCGTTGATTATACGCTTAACCTCAAGGCCAGCAATCTCACCAGCTTCCTTAGTAGCTTGACGCTGAGCGTCGTTGAAGTAAGCAGGAACAGTAATAACTGCTGCAGTTACGTCAGTTCCAAGGTGGTCTTCAGCAGTGCGCTTCATCTTTTGAAGAACCATAGCTGAAATCTCCTGTGGTGTGTAAGAACGATCGTCAATCTTCACTCGTGGAGTGTTGTTCTCACCTTTAACCACTTCGTATGGCATACGTCGAATGTCCTCAGCAACATCTTTGAACGATGAGCCCATAAAACGCTTGATACTGGAAATAGTCTTAGTAGGGTTAGTGATCGCCTGACGCTTTGCGGGCTCACCTACTTTTCTTTCGCCGTCAGCTATAAATGCAACGATAGAAGGCGTAGTTCGCTTTCCTTCGCTGTTGTTGATTACTACGGGTTCATTTCCCTCCATAACTGCGACACAGCTGTTGGTAGTCCCGAGATCGATTCCGATGATTTTACTCATAATTAAATTTATTTTTTTAGTTTATATCTGCTCTTAGGCAAATCCCTTGCCACTAAAAATTTCTTTGGCACGACGTTCAACTTGTCAGTTTTACATGTCATTTTATCTTTTTCTCATAAACCAAACATGTCACCCTGTCCGATTCCCCTTACTTTTACACCCGTGAATACTCAAGATAACAATTCTGTAAATAATCCCGTTACTTTCGCCGTTCTGGGGTACGGTCATATCGGAAAGCGCCACGCGGCTTCTATATCAGCCCATCCTGGAGCAACACTACACGCAATTGCAGATATTGCTCCTGTAGAGTTTGTGACTCAGTCAGATTCAGAAATGCCTTCGATTTTCGATTCATTAGAATCTATGCTTGCAAGTTCTGAATCAAGCTCTGTGGAACTACCCGAAGTTGTTTGTGTATGTACTCCCAATGGACTTCATGCTCAGCATTGTGTTGCTATTCTAAAATCGGGGTGTCATGTCGTTCTTGAAAAGCCAATAGCGCTCTCACTTTCCGATGCTAGATTGATATCGGAAGTATCAAGTTCTTCAGGAAAACATGTTTTTTGTGTGATGCAAAACCGTTTTGCTCCTCCATCTGTTTGGCTTAAAGGATTAGTTGATGCTGGAGATCTAGGTGAAATTTACCAAGTTCACATACAATGTTTTTGGAATCGCGACGATTCTTATTACGCAGCCTCTAATTGGCGAGGAACACTCGCTTTAGATGGAGGGCCTCTCTTTACTCAATTTTCACATTTTATTGATGTAATGTATTGGATCTTCGGAGGAATTAAGTCTCCACGTGCCATTTTCCATAATCAATCACATTTGCATAATACTGAATTCGAAGACTCCGGGTCAATCTCATTCGACTTTAAACGTCAAGGTTTCGGAACATTTACATTTTCAACTGCACTCGACCGCTCCAACTTTGAAAGTTCACTCACACTAATTGCCGAAAAAGGCACTATACGTATTGGAGGTCAGTATATGAATGAAGTGGTTCACTGTGATGTTCAAGGCTACGAATTACCGACGCTCCCTACCGCCGAGCCTCCTAACGATTACGGTTCGTACATAGGTTCCGCCTCCAATCATCATCACGTTATGTCTAACGTCGTTGACGTACTTCGCCGTGGCGCTACTCTTGCGACTCCGATTTCTGAGGGAGTAGATGTTGTTGAAATTATTGAATCAATGTATGCCTCAGCTCCACGACCTTTGTAAAAATCGCACAGGAATATGAAGTTATTCAGCGAAGCATTTTTGCCGATTTCACAAATGGGGATAAAGCCCAAATAACAGGTCGGAGCCACCACACAATGGCAACTAATCGCGCTCGAGGTACAAATTCAGCGCCGAACTCCTTGTAAAATCGATCAACCCCAGGATCTGAACTTCCTCCGAAGTCAAATGTAGATGCGCCTTTTTCAAGTGCATGTGACATAGCGAAGGAAAGCATTGAAACCGAGGCAATGCCCGACAGTTGACTTCGGATTTGGCCTCCGAAGGAGTAGAGACACGTGTTAGCAGAAACAAACACGAATCCCCCAGCCGCGATACAATCCCCATTCGAATCTACAGCTTCTACGGCAAAGCTGAAAGCCTCAGAAGAAATAGCCGTCAGTAGCTTCGAGAGCTGAGCGTTGTTAGACTTTAAGTCTTTGCGACTACGACTTCCAGCGTGAAGTTCAGTAACGTATCTCCAATCATCTACTAGCTTGCAGGTGATCCCAACCCTGTCTGCTCGGCGAATTTGTTTTCTTCGCGTGGGAGGAAGAGGTGAATGAAGATCGATTTGTCTAGTATGACGCCACTGGGTTTGAAATCCCGAGGGTGTGTGATGTCTGACAAAAGTGGTATTTGAGTCGGAGGGAGGGAGGTCAATGAGTTTTATTGCCTCAGGTCTTGACATCCAGCACTTTGTAAGAGCGATGAAATCTGATTGAGAGCAATCAATTGATAAGCCACAGTCAAGAGCCCAAAGAGGGGTGGCAAGAACTCTTACTCCTTTCAAAGAAAATGTTGAAAGAGCGGAAAACGTGTTGTTAGTCTTAAAAACAGAATATTGTGCTCCACAGTTGTTTAACCATGATGAGCATAGAAAGGGTTGGTCGTTAGTTGACGAATTGTCGACTACTTCAACCATCATCCTCCGATACTACGCTTAACGGCTTCGAATTCTCTATCGCCACGGAATAGGTCCTCTCCAAGAGCTAGCCACTCTAGAGCTGCGGCTCTGTCAATGGTTGAAAG
The DNA here is from genome assembly GCA_015660615.1 of Flavobacteriales bacterium. Classification (GTDB taxonomy): domain Bacteria; phylum Bacteroidota; class Bacteroidia; order Flavobacteriales_D; family Sanyastnellaceae; genus UBA974. The sequence goes on along the minus strand of DQKQ01000078.1, from coordinate 910 downwards.
GAGTTCAGCATTGTATATAATTGCATAGTGAAGAAGATTTGTTTGGACTTCGCGAAGACCTTTGCCACCTTGTTCAATGAGAAGATTTCTTGCGATTTCATAAGTTTCCGACGCTTCCTTCTTAGAATTTATGAGTTGGTATGCCGAAGCAAACATCAACCAAGCGCCTGGATCTTCAGGGTCAATGCTCGTAAGATATTTGTAATACGACTTGGCTTTTGTGTATTTTTCGTTGTCCATTTCTGTCTCCGCAGCGTTGGTAGCATGTTCCCACAAATCGTCATAGAATTCAATGAACTCGAAGTAGTACTCAGATTCTTTGTCCTTTTTAACAAATTTAGAAGTGTACTTTAAGCAGTTCTTTATTGCCTTGTTTTTATCTGCTTGATATTGCTCCCTAAGATCGTGGTCATCACTTACGTGAATTCCTAAATAAGCCTGAGCCATGTATATATACGGAAGAGGTAGTTTCTTAGTCTTGTCGTTTTCAGTGTAGCGAATGCACTTGTACAAAACGTTTTCGTATTTCTCGTCTACAATCCACATTAATAGCTTGTTGTATTCATTCTGGGTGATGAGAGGTTTTCTATTCTTGTTTTCATCATCTTGATTGCCTTTTTGGGCAGAAAGATTAGAGGAAAATAGAGTGGCAGCTGCGAAAAAGATACAGAAAATCCAAGGAGTGCGTTTAGTGTGATTTATCATATTTAGTAAAATACAGATTTCATGCCGAAAGATAATCTATCTTCGCGCAACCATGCAAGAAACTAGAACAGGCTTTGTCTTATTGTTAGCAGCGACTATCATAGCAACGATGATTTCGTCCTCTGTTTTCGCTCAAGGAACAGTTAAGGGTTTCATTAGATCAGAGGCAACAGGAGCTGCAATTATGTTTGCCAGCGTGTCGCTT
>DQKQ01000186.1 GCA_015660615.1 Flavobacteriales bacterium | reverse complement strand
GCCTTTGTTACCTAAAGCGCCTCCAGATCTCGCTTCAGCTTGCTCTGCGTTGTCGTCTGTTAAAACGCAAAAAGATACGGGCTTCCCAGTTTTAAGATTTACATCTTTTATACCTGATGCCGCAGCTTCACATACATAGTCGAAATGAGCTGTTTCTCCTCTTATTACACTACCTATGGCGATCACTCCATCAACACTTTCGAGAAGCATTTGAGAAGCAAGAGGAAGCTCGTAAGTGCCGGGGACGTAAACGGTTTTAATAGAAGATTCGGGAACGCCACAAGCAAGTAGCACTTCTTTAGCTCCTTCTAACATACCATTTGTGTACTGAGAATTCCACTCAGAAACAGCGATGCCCACCTTGAAGTGGGCACCGTTGGGTAGACCCTTTGGATCGAATTCGCTTAAGTTATTTCCGGCCGTAGCCATATTGTAAATATTATAGTGAAGCTCTTAGAGCAACAGCTTTAGTGTACATCTTACTATTGGGATGATTCTCTTCAATGTGAGAAAGAATCGACTTCGCCTTAGAAGAATTGCCTAGCTCGATGTGAGTTAATGCCTCCTTATAGTGGTATGTTGGCGCAAGAACCTTAGCGGCTAAACCAGCATCAGATGCCTTTGCCGCCTTGTTGTAGTAATCTGCCGCGTGAGCGTAATCACCGAGGTCAGAGTAGCAATCAGCCATTCCAGCTAGAGACATAGGTGATAAAACATCATCATTAAAGTTAACTTGGTTGAAAGCTGTAATAGCTTCTTCAAATAACCCAGCATCACGATTGATTACACCTACTTGGTAAGCAGCTCTACTAGCAGCGTTAGTTCCAGAGTGTTCAACCATAATCTCTTCTAGTCCAGCTGAAAAACCATCACCAAATTGAGCGAGATCTAAAGAGTCAATAGCGAAGTAGTGCTCCGCTTGAACAATCGCTTCTTCAGCTGCGAGTTCAGCAGGGTCAGAAATTAAAGCCTTGTATCCCATAAACGCAATTATGATAACTGCAGCGCCTCCGAGGATGAGAGTAAGTCGGTTTCGATTCTTATCTACAAACTGCTCTGTTTTTGTGTACACCTCATCAACGTTGAGGATGGTATCGTCTTTTTTCTTAGCCATGGTAAATTTTAATTCCTTTTCTAGTAGGATTGAGGATGCAAAAATAAGAAATTCGCACTATGCAATTAAATTCTCTTCATCTGATTAATTTTAAAAACCATTTAAGTGGTGATTTAAAGTTTGGAAAACAGGTAAATTGCCTCCTTGGAGACAACGGTTCAGGGAAGACTAACATCCTAGATGCCTTGCATTACCTATGTTTTTGCAAAAGTTATTTTAATCCGATAGATTCTCAAAATATTTCTCACGGAGAGCCTTTTATGATGATAAAAGGTGTGTTTAATCATCACGGAAATGAGGAAATCGTCAGTTGTGGAGTAAAACGCGGTGCAAAAAAGGTGTTTAAAAGGAACGAAAAGTCGTATTCTCGACTTCTTGAGCACATAGGTAAATTTCCTGCTGTAATTATTGCGCCTGACGATTCTGAAATTGTAAGAGAAGGGAGTGAGGTGCGTAGAAAATGGATTGATGGCGTGATATCTCAGTATGATAGAACTTACTTAGAAAAACTTATTGACTATAAAAAGGCTGTTTACCAAAGAAATAACCTTTTCAAATATTTTGCAGAAAACAGACTGTGGGATCCTTCTCTTATTGAACCTTGGGACGCTCGGATTGCTCCTAACGCAGTATTTATCGCTCAATCAAGAAAAGAGTTTATTAAAGATTTCCTTCCTGTATTTATTAAGGTTTACAACGAAATTTGTGGAGGAGAAGAAGAAGTCAGTCTTGAGTATATCTCAAATGTTTCAAATAATGAGGATGAATTCATCGAGTTGTTAAAGACTTCACAGGAAGACGATAGAAGGCTTAGACGGATGACGTGTGGTGTACATAAAGATGATTTGTCCTTTAAGATTGGAGATTATCCACTGAGAAAATTCGGGAGCCAGGGTCAACAAAAGACCTTCCTTGTCGCCCTGAAACTTGCGCAGCTAGTGTTTTTAGAGAAGGTAACAGGCGTTAAGCCTATACTTTTGCTCGATGACATCTTCGATAAAATTGATGATAAGCGCGTGAGAGCTTTGATGAGTAGGGTAACTGATGGGACTTTTGGCCAAATTTTTATTACCGATACCCACCTGGGCCGAATCCCCGAAATGTTTAAATCTATTGGAGCGGATGTTAGTGTTTTTGAAGTAATTAATGGAGAAGTCAATACCTTAGACGTATGAAGATGCCACCTAGCAGAAAAAATCGAATGCAGCCGCTTAGTGCTGTGATTGATAAATTTTTACAGCTAAACCGTATGCACTCTAAACTCGATGAGGTAGAAGTGGTTCACGCTTGGAAAGAGGTTTTCGGTGATGTTATCCATAAAAAGACACGCCACCTTATGCTCCAGCAAGATGGTACTCTACTTATTTCTCTCAATAGTGGTCCTTTAAAAGAGGAGTTTAATCACGAAAAGGCAAAGATTATTAAAATGCTGAATGACCATTTAAAAAGAGATATTGTGAAGAAAGTTAGAATTAGATAGTGAATGAAACATAGGGTCATTATTCTTGTTATTTCTATTACGGCTCTACTAATTGCTGCATTCGCAACGCGCCCACTTTATATTCATGCGGATGCTAACCCTTTCCACAGTAGGACTTTCGTTAGCGCCTACGGAGGGTTGCCGGACACACTGAATTCGCTTTTCACGGGAAGTGGTAAGTGTGCTGGATGTCATGGCTCATATCCTAACTTCCTTGCTTCCATACCTGGCCAAACATTCCCTGCCATTGCAATGCCTGGTGAATGGGATATTAACCCTACAGACTTCTGGAGAAGTTCTATGATGGCGAATTCTGCCAAGGATCCGTTTTGGCGTGCTAAGGTTGCTCACGAAGTGGCGATTAATCCGGAACATCAGGCAGAATTAGAGGACAAATGCACATCCTGTCACGCTCCGCTTGGAAATTTCGGTGCTGCGCACATGGGCATAAATCATTACACCATGGAGATGTTGATTTCTGATTCATTAGCCCTTGACGGTGTAAGTTGTGTCGCCTGTCACCAACAATCTGCGGACAGTTCTGGATTTTCATTTAGTGGAGAATTAAAATTTGATTCTGCCGTCATTTATGGTCCCTACGGAATTGGTAAAGACGAACCCCTACTATACGATCTCCCTATGATTACCTACACGGGTTATGATATTATGCATGGAGCTCATATGGTAAATAGCAATGTATGTGCAGATTGCCATACATTAATCACGAATAGCGTTGATCTCGATGGTAATTTAACTGGGGAGATTTATGTAGAACAGGCGACCTATCACGAGTGGGTAAACTCTGCATTCTCAGGTGATGG
>DQKQ01000157.1 GCA_015660615.1 Flavobacteriales bacterium | reverse complement strand
TCTGTGTTCGTGTAGAGAGACTCCGTTGTGAAAGTAGCCTCCTGTGTTGTTGTAACACATTCCGACACCGCTGTGTACAAAGAGGAATTGCACGGGTCTAGTAAAGAAAACTCTACAACGATAATATTCAGCTCTGCGTCTGAGCACTCTAATCCAGAAATAGAAACATCAACCCCCTCGTCTGAATTAAGATACGTGGTGTGGAATTTCAGCACTGAAACTTGATCCCCCGTAAGGCAAGAATCTATAGTCTCCCCTATAAAACTTGACAGAGAAAACTCTGTAGTCTGTGTTTCCACTTCACCACAAAGGGGGGTGGGATTATCACAGGTTTGGCCTGAAATACCGCCATGTAAAAACACAATAAAAATTGCAACAGAAAAAAGTTTATACATACTCCTCAACGATTTTATTTGCTTATTTAGCATAGCCGAAAGTTAAGGAATCATTTACCCCTTAAAAGCAACAAGTAGCTCACCCTTTTCAACAGCCAATCCAGCTTTTGCATTGACATCTTCAATTGTTCCGTCTACCGCTGATTTAATGACATTTTCCATCTTCATTGCTTCTAGAACAAGTAGTGAATCGCCCACCTTAACATCCTGTCCCGCCTTAACTAAAACACTTAGAACCTTGCCTGGCATAGGTGCGCAAAGTTGTAAGTCCGCTCCTGAATCACTTGTATTCATTCCCATTTTATCTAAGAGTAGGGCGCGCTCATCAAGAACGGTAACCTCTCTTAATACTCCGCCAACCTTGACTGTCATAGCACCGCTTTCATCTGGCCCTTCTATTGCTTCAACTTTAAGCGACTGACCGTCGATTATTACGCTGAAACAACCTTCTGATGTTCTGGTCCACTCACCGAGCTGGTGGTTTTCGGAATCTACTACGATGATTCTATCCTCAAAACGAATTTCCTTAGCCATAATGCGAAGATAAAGCAGTTAGCCCCGACCTTGCGTGCATGCCAGGAATCTACGTCCACATACCCTTTTGTCGCACGGCGTGTCACTATTGTGATTTCCATTTCTCAACTTCGTTGCAGAGAACGGGGGAGTTTGTAAATGCTCTTTTGAAAGAAGTGGGTTTGAGGAAAGAAAGTGGGGTTTGGGATGGTTATGAGTTTAATACTCTTTATTTCGGAGGTGGGACCCCGTCTGTTTTACCATCGAAGGATCTTAAAAGAATCACAGACGCAATAAAGGCTGAATTTTTACCTGAAAATCTGACTTCTTTTAAAGAGGCCACTATTGAGGTAAACCCTGAAGATGTAAATGAAAGCGCCCTTCAAGGTTGGTTGGATGCTGGGTTTGATAGACTCAGTATAGGGGTTCAGTCTTTTGAAGACTCTCAATTAGAGTGGATGAATAGAAAGCACAGCGGAAGTGAGGCTGTAAAAGCCGTGGAACTCGCTCATAAAATGGGGTTTAATAAAATCTCCTTAGATCTTATCTATGGTCTGCTACAAAATGACAAAGAGTGGAGGGAAACTGTTGATAAAGCTCTGAATCTTCCTATAAATCACATCAGCTGTTATGCCCTCACAATTGAGCCTAAAACCGTCTTGGGACACAGGGTTTCAGAGGGTCTTGAAAGAGTAACTCCGGATGAAAAAATAGAGGCTGATTACGAATACTTGTGTTCAGCCGCAAAAAAGGCAGGATTTATCCATTACGAGGTTTCGAATTGGGCGCTTGGAGAAAAGGGGCGTGCAGTACATAACTCGGCTTATTGGTCTGGCGATCCGTATGTCGGATTTGGACCTGGGGCACACGGTTTTCGTGACAATATTCGGTACGCGGTGATTTCTAACAACCTTAAATATATTTCTGAAGTGGGACGAGGATTGCTTCCAGACTCTTCAGAAAAACTTAGCCTACTTGATAGGTGTAATGAGTCTCTGATGACTGGATTACGAACGGACGTGGGGGTTAGCTTCGTCGAGTTAGAGAGGCGGTGGGGTGTAAACCCCGCTGTGGTTAACGCTGAGGCCTGGAAGAAGTGGAGCGACTCTGGGGGGTTAATAAAAACCGGTTGTAAATCTGGTGAATATTACCGTATTCCTGAAAAAATGTGGCTTATTGGCGATTCTATCTCGTCTGATTTTTTCGTAACTTAGTAGGATGAAATTTATTCTAAACACGATTTTATTTTGCCTTTTAGTTTCCTCTTTTTCAGCCCAAACAACAATTACTCTAGACAATCATTTCGAGGATTGGGACTTGGCGCCGTCTTGGTCTGACGATGGTGTTGGAAATATTAATAAGGCCGCGATTACACATGATGTCGACTGGGTGTATTTTTATATCAGGACTACAAACGAAGTTGCTTTAGATGAAAACACCCTTCCTAATTCTATTAGACTTGTAATCGATTTCGACAACGACCTTTCTACGGGGAGTAATTATTTGAATCTGGGTTTAGGAGCTGAGATGGTGATTAATTTTCCTTCGAGATCGGTCACAATGTTTTCTAGCAGCGGAACGTCTTCTGGACCGGGAATAAATAGCGTTGGCGTACATGTCGCTCCGGTATATAGCGCCTTTGAATTTGAAATTGCCATA
>DQKQ01000087.1 GCA_015660615.1 Flavobacteriales bacterium | reverse complement strand
CGTTAGAAAAACCAAACGCCTTTAATGCAGGCGGAACACTTACCGATCCTGTTCCATGTAGACCCGTAAAAACCAAGCATAAGTCAGAGCCCTTGTCTTCAAGAGATCTAGAACTCCTTAATTCCAGAACAGCATCCATATAACCCTCGTCCATTTCAGGTCCTAGAATTGTAATTAGATCGTCTGAATCTATCGGACCAGAAGAACTATTAACCTCCAACAGAGATTTTACTTTTCTCACTTCTGAAATAATGCCTGAATCGTGGGGAGCCACTATTTGGCCTCCATCATCCCAATAAACCTTATACCCATTGTATTCTGGAGGGTTGTGAGATGCCGTTATGACAATCCCGGCAACACACCCTAAAGCGCGAACCGTATAAGACAGTTGAGGAGTGGGTCTGAGGGCGGGGTACAGCAAAGCTTGAATACCATTTCCAGCTAAAACCCGTGCCGTTACTTCAGCAAATTCTGTACTTTGATTGCGGCAATCGTATGCAATAGCAACTTTCAACTGCTCACCGCTATCGCCTTTCACGCCTTTGATGTAATTCACTAACCCCTGAGTCGCACTGGCAATTATAGCTTCATTTATCCTGTTCGTCCCAGGCCCACATATACCCCTCATTCCCCCAGTTCCGAATTCTATATCCGTGTGAAATGCCTCCATAAGCATATCCTCCTCCTCATTTCTCAACCATCCCTTAACAACTTCTCTGGTTTTTAAATCGTATGGCTCTTTAGTCCAAACCTGCGCCCTCTCTTTAACTCTTAAATACTCACTGTTTATACACATTTCTAATGCTTTTTCCCAAGTTTTTTTAGTCAAGTTCAACAACTCCATCAGTGGCGCTCCGTCGAGATGAGAATTGGCAGGGCGTATAGCTTTAGTTGGGTATTCCGCTGAGGTAATGCCCTCAACATCGACATCCATTTTAAGCTGTACAAATATCTCACGGGCAAAAGAAGCCCAACTAGTAACACCTTCATCACTAAAATGTAAAATACCATTTGGCACTTTTTCACCGCTAATGAGTAATGATCTAATCGCCTCAGACAAAGACCCTACATAAGTCGGAGTACCTATTTGGTCGAAAACAACTCTTATACTGTTTCTTTCAGAGCCTAACCTAGTCATTGTGGTAAAAAAATTAGAGCCCTTGTTGTCATAAAGCCAGCCAGTCCTCAAAATATGATATCGACCACTTTCAGACATCGCCTCCTCAACTGCACGCTCCCCAGCTTCTTTAGATTTACCATAGACTCCGATAGGATTCACTTCATCATTCGCCCTATAAGGCCTCTCTTTAGTTCCTCCATTCTCTCCATTAAAAACGTAATCAGTGCTAATGTGAATAAGAGCTACACTTCTATCATTACAAGCTTTTGCAATAAACGAGGGGGCTTTAGCGTTTACTTCCCATGCCAATTGCTTTTCCGTTTCCGCTCTATCTACGTCAGTATAAGCAGCAGTATTTACTACAGCAAAAGGTTTTTCTTTGTCAAGGATGTCTTCTAATTGAGAACGGCTTTTGATATCCAGTTGTTCTCTAGAATAACCCACCCAAGAAATATCATTGTCAGTAGCATATCTACGTAATAGGAAACTCCCTAATTGTCCTCCTGCCCCTAATAACAATACTTTTTTCACGTTACTAAACTACAACAAACACTACCTTCGCTTTAATCCATTTATGAAAAAGCTTCTCTTTATCAATTTCTGCTTGCTTGCTTTGACTTGCAAGGCTGATATTGTAACTGATTCTCTATATAAAAACCCCTCAGTTATTAATCCCTTTTTGAAAGATAAGGATAACAGTGTCGAATTAAAACGAGTTACTAGAGTCTTAACTTTTGCTACTTTCAGCAGCGAAATTGGTTGGGCTTCTTTTATAGATGATCCTCATAAAGGCTTCGAAATAAATTACACGAAGCAGAAGATGAGCCGGATATTGTCTAAAGGAATAAGTGTTGGCTTGCAACCTGTTTCAACTTTAGAACAAAACGTGACTTTGCTAGACACCCTTGGAGTTCTAAAGGTTAGAGACCAAATCGTTCATGGTCATATCACTCTTCGTTTTTCCCCATTAAAATTTAAAATCATACAACCATATATAGACTTGATTGTAGGAGCCCAGGGATCATTATTAACTTCAAAGTTCACTGATTTACTCCAAGAAAACGAAAGGTCAAGAGAAAATATTTATTTCGCAAGAACCTGGTCGTACGGATATTCTGCTGGAGTAAGGATAAAAGTTGTGTCTCACTTTTTTCTAGACCTTAGATATGCTAAAGTCTCATATGGTAATTTAGAAAGCATTGAGGATATTATAATTGAGGATAACGGAGTAGTTACATATACAACAGGCGATTGGGAAGCACCACGTGGTTATTTACGGGCAGGGGTTTCGTTTTCTTATTAAATTTTATTCGATTAGTTAGACCTCATGGCTTCAACAGGTGGCATCCTTGCTGCAGATAATGCTGGAGCAATTCCCGCAAGTAATCCTGACACTATCGCTATAGTCATTGCAATTGCAACACGATCCACTGAAATTGATAGGTTGATTCCTAAATCTGACATGTTGACAACAAACATGAGTAATTCTATTGCTAATAGCGCTAATGCTGCTCCAAAAATGCAAAG
>DQKQ01000270.1 GCA_015660615.1 Flavobacteriales bacterium | reverse complement strand
TTTGGATTGATTGGAAATATTCTAAATCTTGAGGTGTCAATATGTCACCTCAAGTTGACTGTTGGCAGTAGCTCAATTTGGCAGAGCAATGCGTTGTGGTCGCATAGGTTGTGGGTTCAATTCCCATCTGCCAACCCAAAAATAAAATAATGAAACTTAAAAAAATACATAAAGTAACTGCTGCTGAGTTTATAGCAGAAAGACACTATTCAGCTGTAATGCCTAAACTAACAAAACATTTTCTTGGTTGTTTTGAAAATGATGAACTGGTTGGTGCGATTACATTTGGTTGGGGCACAAGACCTATGCATACAATTCAAGCACTTTTTCCAGAATTGAATACAAAGGATTATTACGAAATTGGTAAAATGTGTATGGATGATAAGATGCTGAGAAATAGTGAATCTCAATTGTTATCTTTATCAGTCAACTGGTTGAAAGAAAATACAAACATCAAGTATCTTTTCACATGGGCAGATGGCCTCGTGGGTAAGCCGGGGTATGTATATCAAGCAGCAAACTTTCTATATGGTGGGCATTCAATTACGGACACTTATGTTACAGAGAAGGGTGAGAAGGTTCATCCAAGAACCATACAAGGAATACTGCCGAATGAAGAAGGCTTGAAGTATGGGCACAGACCAAACTTTGAGCAACTGAAAGAATTGAAATTGAGCAGGGTAAAGGGAAAGCAGTTTAGGTACATTTATCCTATGACCAAGAAAGACAGAAAATATCTGAAAAAATCAACAGTTGTGTGGAACTTAAATCATCCTAAACATTCAGACTTGGAATGGAAAATAAAACTACCAGGCGAAACAGAATATGCTAAGACAAAAACGATGCCATTTAATTTATCAAAGGAAACGGAATATAATAAAGGCTCTCGGTCAAAACCAAATTTGATGGAGTTTTTTAGTTGACGGCGTGTAGTTCAGCTTGATAGAACGCTTGTTTTGGGTACAAGAGGTCGCAGGTTTGAATCCTGCCACGCCGACCATTGGCCAACGTGGCCACTTTATGGTCTTTTTTTAAGAAGACTATATATTAATGATAACATGAGTTATCACAGTACGTTGTTAAGCCTTTAATGAGCAAATCAACGCTAAATAACAGACATCATAGGAGATATTATGTCAGCTTTAAAAAATGGTGGTAATCCACTAAACGCCGCCCTTCCCCCCTCACTTGTTCCAATCACCAATTTAGCTTTGGATTTAGGATTAAGTCCTAAGAAAAAATAATTTGATGTGGATACATATATTCCCATAACATATATTCCTGCAGACAAACTTTTTGTAGGTAGTGATTATCAACGGCTAGTTATTATGTCGTTTATCAAAAGTGCAAAAGAATTTGATGGTACTTTTGCTAGACCATTATTTGTCTTTTTAAGACCTTCCGGTGAGTATGCTGTCGCAGATGGGCAACATACAACTATTCTAGGAATATTGTATACCACTCAAGGAGGTAAACTTCCATTACCTTGTCAGGTAGTAGAACACCCTAAAGATTTTACTGAGCGACAATGTATTGACGAAGAAGCGGTGATTTTTAGTAAGTTAAATAAAAACAGGAGAAATGTAACTAAAATAGATCAACTTAGAGCAAATATTGCTCTGCGGGATGAAACTGCATTAAAAGTTGAAGAAACTCTTATTGATATGGGAGTACACGTTGAAAATATTGGTGATAACGATGGCCTAGAGGTTCATGGTTACGATAAGTTAATGGAATCACATAATACCTATGGACTTTCATGTGTTCGTAAAGCAATCCATCTTTATCGGAAAACTCAAAAGGATGACCGATTTAGATGGAATGGTATTGATAAACCTCTTAATGGTGGTTTTATTGGAGGCCTTTCTGCAGTTTTTCATCTTATTGAAGGACAATTTATCGGTGGAGCAGCTAAGAAAGATGCACTTCTTGAATATCTAGAGAATTATCTAGGAAACACAGCGATTAAGACTAAAACAGGGGCGGGCTACACCGATGGCACGGCCGGTGTAGTACAATCAGTTTTAATTGCAAGGAAGATAGTTACAAAATGTAATGTCTTAATTCAGAATAAGGTAATTACAAAAAGAAACGGAGATCCTTTGCAAGTAGACATTGGTGAAGATGTAATGAGTAATGCAGGGTTAGGAGATCCAAGTAAAATAGACCGACCCGCAGGTGTGGATTTAATGTAGAACTGATAGCTGTCAAGACCAAAAAATAATTCATTTTTGTCTTGACAGTGGTTTGGCTATAATATATAATGATAGGTAGAGAATGAAAATAATAACAGAGGTATTATATGGGAATAATGAAAGAAAAATATATTGAAGAACAAATCCGTCAAGAGGAAAGTTGCCCTCAGCATGTGATTGATGAAGCTAAAGTTGATGAGGCGATTGAACGTATGAAAGATCGCCAGCAGATGGAAATGTATGATGATGAAACTTGGAATTGGAGTGGCTTGCGGTAAGCTATTCTATAGGGCTGATGTGAATCAGCATTTTGATAAATCTCTAATATAAGAGGTGATTATGACTACGGAAATGCGTAGCTTAGTGGTAAAAACAGTAGTGCCCAGCAACTTTAAGTATGTTGCTCGTGATCTGGATGGTTCAGTTCATGTATTTGAAAAAGAACCCAATTTGGATTACGGAACTGGTAAAAATCCATACCCATGCGATATGTGGGATGTGTATGAAGGGCAAACGATGCGGGTCAGTTCAAAGACTGTTGTATCTGCTGCTCACCTAACTGAAGAGTTGGGTGATTGGCGTCACTCCTGTGCGGAGATAACTGAATTAGTAGGAGTCGATGATGAAAATTAATGAATTCATCAGTAAGTACCGATGTGTTAAAGAATACCCGCAACATCCGGCGGAGGTAGATTATGACGAAGTGATGAAGATTTCACGCAATCCGTATGTGATATGCAATGATGGATTTAAAATGTCTGTTCAGGTTGGGCAGACATTGTATAGTTCTCCAAGGGATGTTGCGGACGAATATGAGGAAGCCGAGATTGGGTTTCCTTCCAATCCAGAATCCTTGATTGCGAAGTATGCAGAGGATTGGGAAGTTGAAGGTGATGATGATTCTCGCCTTTGTGCGACCGTGTATCCTTATGTTCCCGTTGGGTTGATTGATGAAGTAATCAGTAAACACGGCGGTGTTGATGAGACTGCTGTTTGGGATTCTATGACTGAAGCCCAAAGAGTAGAAGCTGGAACCCACACTATTGTAGAAAGGGATTAAGAATGAGAGGCAGACAAGGACGAATAGCTCGTCGCGAACGGGCTATTCCTAGAATTGAAAATCATATCCTCGCGTATGAGGAAACTTTGGTTTCTAGCGCGGAGAGCTTGATGGTAGCTCGTAAGGAGAAAAATGAGGCCGATATTAGGCTTCATGAAACTTCCATCAAGCTTTGCGAGAAGAGACTTAGTAGCCACAACCTATGCCTGGAGAATACCAAGAAAAATCTAAATAGATGACGATTTGTCTTGACACCTCTTCACCACTTTGGTATGCTAGCAGCTAAGAGAGTGAAAAAGGAATATGGAAATCAAAGTAAGAAGCCGGAAAATTGACAAGACCCTAATACGGAAAATAGATTCTCTTGGGCGATATGTGATTGACCGGATGATTGCGGATAAGGCAATCAAGGCCATTCTTGAGGTGGATGTTCGTTTCTCTTCAGATATTGGTCATCTAGGTGAAGTTGACATTACTCATGCAGAGGATTTCGGCCTGAGAGAGCAATCTCATTTGACGATCTACTTGAATCGGGGAATGGTTCATACGGAAGATACAGTTCTCAGAACGGTTGCCCATGAGTTCATTCATGTAACTCAGTGTGCTACTGGAAGGTATCGGCAGTGTAAATCTGGCGACTACTGGTTGGGAAAGAAAATATCTAAAAAGAAGCCCTATAGAGAGCGCCCTGAAGAGAGGGAGGCGTTTTCCAAGCAAGGCCTGATGTTCGGAGCCTGGAAACGCACTAACGTGGCCAAACTAATTTGTGGATAAATGAATTTTTGTCTTGACACGTTCCTCGGCTTTTGGTATAATGGTAGTGTAAGATGAATTGAGAAACTATTTTTGGAGTATATTATATGTCTTTGGTAAACACTAAATCACTACTGGCCAAACTACTGGCCAGCGAAAATCTGACTGTTGAACATGGGAATTATCCTACTGCTTCAATGGATGTAAAGAATCGCATTCTTCGCCTTCCTATCTGGAAAGAAATGAGCGGTTCGTTGTATGACTTGATGGTTCTCCATGAAGTTGGACACGCACTTTACACCCCTGAAGACGGATGGCATGGGGCATCATCGGATAAGGGAAATGGCTACAAGTCATTCCTTAATGTCGTTGAAGATGCACGGATTGAAAGAAAAATCAAAGACAAGTATCCTGGCGGTCGCCGTTCCTTTACGGACGGCTATCTTGACCTTATCAAGAAGGATTTCTTTGGACTGAAAAATGTTGACCCTAATGATTTGAATTTAATTGACCGTATCAATCTACACTGCAAAGGTGGAATGATCCATGATATTGATTTCTCTGAAGAAGAACTTGAATTTGTTGAAAAGGTTAAGGGTACTTTAACTTGGGATGATGTTGTTAGAGTGGCCGATGAGCTTTATGAGTATGCTAAAGACCATGATTCTGAAACTGATATGTCTGATCATTCTGAAATGATGTATGAAGATTATGAAGATGAAGATGAAGATGGTGAAGCAGGAGATAGTCATTCTGGTGAAATGAATGATATGGATTCTGATTTTAGTGAAATGTTGGAAAATCTTCGCAACGAACTTGAATCTGGTAAAGAAGAAAAAGAAGAGAGTTCTGGTTCTTCAACTGGAGCTGGTGAAGGTGAGTCTGAAGACGAAGGAAAATCTGCAGGTGATTCTGCTGGTGAGGCCGGTGATGAGACTGATAACGCTAAGGCCGGTGATGAGAAGACCGATGAGCGTGGTGATGCTGATAAGAATGCAATGGGATCTGGTGCCGGGGTTGGAACTCCTAATTTTGGTGATGAGGACTACAAGCCTCGTTCATTTACCGATGAGAATTTTCGTTCCCGTGAAGGTGAATTGGTAATAGATAGGGGGTCTGCTGAAATTACGTATGCGAATCTTCCTAAAGCAGACCTGAGTAATATTATTATTGATTATAAAGAAATTCATAATAGAATTCGCGGTCATTATGTAAGTGTGGATGGTGGTACGGACGATAAGCAAATCCCCACAGCAACTACTGATTTTTTAGAATTTCGTAGCAAGAATAAGAAAACTGTAGAGTATCTTGCGAAGGAATTTGAAATGAAGAAAGCAGCTGATGCACATTCCAGAACGGCAACGGCCAACTCTGGAATCATTTCAACATCCTTGCTTCATACTTATAAGTATAATGAGCATATATTCAAGAAAATCAATGTTACTGCAGACGGTAAGAATCACGGCCTGATAATGGTGGTGGATTGGTCTGGTTCAATGGGGAATAACATTAAGGGAACCATTGAGCAGATGTTGGTTCTGGTTATGTTTGCAAAACGTGTGAATATTCCCTTTGAGGTTTTCTTGTTTTCGGATACATATCCTTCAGAAGTTCGTAGAGAATCTTCTGGGCCCTATGAATCTTGGACGCACGAAGACAACGGAAAGAATGGTGATTTGATTATTGATGCTCATAATCTTTTGAATGTATTTTCTTCACGGATGAGGTCTAATGAGATACATGCTGCTTATATCAATATGACAGCAATTGCAAATGCTTATGACAGATCAAACCGTGATTATTATAGTGGATACAAGACATTGCCTAATGAGTTTCATCTTGGTGGAACTCCATTGAATGCTTCACTTCTGGCAATTAATACTCTTATTCCAGAGTTTAAGGCGAAGAGCAATGTTCAAATTGTAAACTTGATTTATCTCACAGACGGTGATTCTGCCGGTGGCGAAACGATGTGGGATCGCAGAACGTATACAGAAAAATTGTATGACGGTAGTGAATACGAAAGAACCAATGAAGTTACGCATCTTAGTGGCAGTTTCAGGAAAACTAGAAATAGTAATACTAAAATTATTATTCGCGATTCTGTAACTAAGCGAGAATATGAGCAGACTAGTGATAGACGCATTTTCAGTCGTGGACTAATGACCAATCTTTTGGTTGAAATCCTCCGCGATAAGCACGATGTCAATGTCGTCAATTTTTTCATCATACCTAAACTTGGGCGACACAATGCAGTAGAATTTATTGATAAGACCAGCAAAACAGCAGAAAATTCTGATATGGTTTTGACTAGGTGGAGAAAAGAAGGGCATCTCATTTCTGAAAATTATGGTGGATGGTCTGAACTCTATTTGATCAAGGGTGGAAAAGCTCTGGATGTTGAAGAGACACTATTTGAAGTCAAAGGTGAAGCCAAGAAGGGCGATATCAAGAGGGCATTTTCCAAGTTCAATAAGGGCAAGTTGAAGAATCGGCTTCTGCTTTCCAAGTTTGTAGATATGATTGCGGCGTGAGGATGACCAGAAAAATGAAAAAAAGTGAATATTTGACTTGACACCTGTACCGGGCTTTGGTATAATGTAAGTGTAAGATGAATTAATAACCTAACGAGATTGATTATGAAATTGACGAAAACAAGAAGGGCTTTTCTAGAAGCCGCAATTAGTGAGTATGGCAGTGAGGCTATTCTCAAACGCAGTGATGTTGAATCATTAGTGGAATCCGGTGAAT
>DQKQ01000162.1 GCA_015660615.1 Flavobacteriales bacterium | reverse complement strand
CTTCATCGCCAATATGTGATGGAGAGATATACAAATGGGCAAACTGGTAGGGGAAAAACTAAAGAGCCAGAGTTTAATTTTTCTGCTCCCGTTTTCAAAAAGAAAACCACTATAGAATTACCATCTATTGAGACACTTCCAAAAGAACATATCGCTAGGCAGTATTATGAAAGTCGCCAGATACCACCTAAACATATGGGAAGAGTATTTTTTGCGGAAGATTTCAAAAAATGGGCACAGTCGGTATGTCAGATAGACTATCAAAATCTTAAAGAAAATGACCCAAGAATGGTTATACCATTTTTTGATGAGGATGGAAAAATGATAGCTGCTCAAGGACGAGCACTTGGCGATTCGGTGTTACGATACATCACAGTTAAGGTTCAAGAAAATTCTGTTAAGTTATTTGGATTAGAGCGGTGGGATAAGAGAAAGACTACATATTTATTAGAGGGCCCGATTGATTCATTATTTTTACCAAATGCTCTTGCTATGGCGGGAGTAGATGGTAGCGATTTGGATAGAATATTTAATAAAAACAACACTGTAATAGTTCTTGATAATGAACCAAGAAATCTTGAAATTGCTAAAAGTATGCTAAAATATGCTCAGGAAGGATGGAAGATTTGTATTTGGGACACGGGAAGAGTACATGGTATGAAAGATATAAATCAGATGATCTTGGAAGGTATTTCAGCAGATGAGATTTGCGGGATTATAAATAAAAAGACATGCTCGGGATTGAAAGCCAAGTGGGAAGTCCAAAATTGGAGGCACACATGGTAAAGGTAGAAGTACTTGATCATGGATTTGTCGAGCTAATAGATGTTATGGGCAGTGATGAAGAAGTAGAAAATGCTGCCAGAATCAGTTACGGCAAAGGCACAAGAAAAGTTAGCCAGACCCGCAATTTAATTCGATATTTGATGAGACATAAACACACATCACCCTTTGAGATGTGTGAAGTGAAATTTCATATTAAATTACCCATCTTTGTAATGAGGCAATTAGTCAGACATAGGACAGCTAATCTCAATGAATATTCTGGAAGATATTCTATTATGAGTGATGAGTTTTATTTGCCAGATGAAGACTATTTACAACCACAATCGCAAGATAATAAACAAGGAAGAGAAGAAGGAGAACTAGGTAATACTATTAGTGATATTCATTTTGAGATCAATAGAATTAATGATGGTGCCTGGATGGCGTATGATAATATGATAAATTGGAATGTGGCCAAAGAATTAGCTAGAGTAGTTCTTCCTGTTTCAAATTATACTGAAGTTATATGGAAAACGGATTTACATAACTTTTTTCATTTTGTTAAGTTGAGATCTGATAAACATTCACAGAGAGAGATACGGGATTATGCCGATGCAATGTATCATTTGGTATTTCCACACTTTCCATTGTGTTGTGAAGCATTTGAGCATTATGTGAGAAATGCAGTTACATTTTCAGAACAGGAAATGGATGTTATTAAAGAACTTTTAGAACATGCAGATACAAAAGCAGGACTAGCGGGATGTATGGCCGATTATGAAGGCTGGCATTTAGGAAAACGAGAAACCAAAGAATTTTTAGAAAAGATAGGAAAAGAATGATACTACCCACAGAATACCAGCAATTTATACATTTATCGAGATATGCTCGATGGGATTACGACAAAGGAAGAAGAGAGACATGGGACGAAACAGTTGAACGGTATTTTGATTTTTTTACAGAGCATCTAGCGGAAAAACATAATTATACGCTGGACAATGGCCAAAGGGTAGAATTAGAGGATGCAGTCAGAGAATTAGATGTCATGCCATCTATGAGATGTTTAATGACAGCTGGCCCAGCACTCAAGAAAGAGAATGTAGCTGGATATAATTGTTCCTATATAAAAATAGATCACCAGCGATCATTTGATGAAATACTCTATGTTCTAATGAATGGTACTGGAGTGGGATTTTCTGTTGAAGATGAATATGTAAATATGTTACCAGCTGTTCCCGATCAATTATATGAAACAGAAACTACTATTGTTGTTGCTGATTCTAAGTTGGGATGGGCTAGAGCGTTCAAAGAATTGATATCATTACTATATGGTGGGCATATTCCTAAATGGGATGTTAGCAAGGTTCGCCCTGCTGGTGCACCACTAAAAACTTTCGGAGGACGAGCTTCCGGCCCAGCACCATTATTAGATTTATTTAATTTTTTGGTTGGTACATTTAAAACTGCAGTAGGTAGAAAATTACATCCAGTAGAATGTCATGACATCGTATGTAAGACAGCAGAAATCGTGGTTGTCGGGGGTGTTCGTAGGAGCGCTCTCATCAGCCTTTCTAATCTTAATGACCGTGAGATGCGTTTCGCCAAGCATGGTGACTGGCTTAATCACAATAGCCAACGATCACTCGCAAACAACTCTGTTAATTATAAAGAAAAACCAGATGTTGGAACTTTCATGCGAGAATGGTTATCCTTATATGATTCAAAGTCTGGAGAACGCGGATTATATAGTAGTTTGTCGGCCCAAAGACATACTGAAAAATTAAACACTAAAGAAAAAGACAAAAATGGCACATACATTCAACGAAGAGTGGCAAGAGATGATTTCGGCACAAATCCTTGCAGCGAAATCATTTTACGAAGTAGGGAATTCTGTAACCTCAGCGAAATCGTTATCAGAGCCAATGACACTGAAGAGCATATCAAGAGCAAAATTAAACATGCGACTATCCTTGGAACTTTCCAATCAACCCTTACCAATTTCAAGTATCTTTCAAGAGAATGGAAACGAAATTGTGATGAAGAACGATTATTGGGAGTTTCCCTCACCGGAATCATGGACAATTCGTTAACAAATGGGACTAAATCTAAAGATAAATTGGGCGAATTGCTCGAAAGATTTAAACAAGTTGCTATTGAGACTAATAAGGAGTGGGCCCAAAAACTTGGCATTGAAAGAGCAGCTGCCATTACTTGTGTTAAGCCTTCTGGTACTGTTTCTCAGCTTGTCGATACTGCTTCAGGTATTCATGCCAGGCATAATCCTCATTATATTCGCACAGTAAGAGCAGACAATAAAGATCCTCTTTGTAAAATGATGAAAGATGCGGGATTTCCGAATGAAGCGGATATAACTAAACCGAATCATACTACCGTATTCAGTTTTCCAGCGAAAAGCCCAAAAGGAGCAATGTGTAGAAATGATCTATCAGCATGGAAACACTTGTCATTATGGCATATTTATGCTAGTCATTGGTGCGAACACAAGCCAAGTATTACAGTGTCCGTTAAGGAAGAAGAGTGGGTCAATACAGCTGCTTGGGTGTATGAGAATTTTGATGACATTAGTGGTATATCGTTTCTTCCTTTTAGTGATCATACTTATAGACAGGCACCGTATCAAGATTGTACAGAAGAAGAGTATAAAGAGTTGCTAAAACTTATGCCAAAGAAAGTTGATTGGGGCGATCTAACTAAATATGAGCAGAAGGACTATACTATAGCTAGTCAGGAGATGGCATGCACTGCTGGTGGTTGCGAAATTATGTAGTAGAGGATGTATGTAGCCCATTAAAGACTAAAGATGGGATACTCTATACGGTCAGAGTAAGAGAGAAGAAAGATGAAAGAATTAGAGATGGTTCTAGAAAACGAAATCGCTAGAACTACATATGAAATTCAAAAGAGGGTAAAGAATAAAACACCCAAATTGGATGTGGCTGAAATTGTATTGCCAGAGCAACTTAGACGATATCGTGATGGTTTAATGTATGCTTATAAAGCAGTACAAAAATATCAAGAATACATAGAAGTGGAAGGACACAGTTATGAACATAATTAATGATACAATAAATTGGATTGATACCGTCATTTTTGGCAATAAAACAAAAACATCGAAAGTACAGGAAGAAGATGCACCAGCTGTTCCAGTATATGGGAAAAAGGCGAAAAGTACTAGCGGAAGAGCTAAAAAAGAAACTCCATCAAACGAAGGACGTACTAAAAAGCCTAAGTCAAAGAATCTTGCAGGAACTAAAAAATCTAGTAAATCTATTAAGAAAAAAACTACAAGTATCGCTTAATAAGAAAACAACATACGAAACCAGATGGGTTTGGTATCATTCTTTGCTTGCTCTTGAACTTTTAGTAATAATTTTAGTACTATTTTGGATATTGTTGAAAATATAAGGAGCAGTATGAAAACCGAGACTAAGTATTTTTTTATGAAGGTCATAGCAGGGTGCCTTATTTTGGGGCTTTTAGTATTTCTTATGGTATTTTTTGTTAAGGGAGTAAGGGCCGAAGATAATAAAACAGTCGAAGATCCAATACAATTCACCAATAGGGGATTTCCGAAAATATTAGATGCGGATAAGTGGACATCACAACTTGTTTATGATACAATAAGCGCATGTTATCAAGGAACTATAAGATGGGTATTGTTAAGTAATCCATCTCTTTTTGGTCAACTTCCAAATCCCATAGCACAAAGACAAATGGTAGAACATTGTTTTTGTGTAATGGATAAGATTAGAAAAGAAAATAAAATAGAAGAATACCGTAAAAAGGTTATTGATCCACAATGGTGAGGAAATCTTTTTATGCTCAAGGCGACGGAATGTGTTAAAAAGTATAAAACACTCCCAAGCTTTTTTGTGAGTATGCCTACACCAGATAATAAAACAAAATCAAACAATACAACAATAATACCAGAGGAGCCGCAGGATTCAAAAGAAGAGTCACCAGACCAACAACAAAAAGAATCCACAGGATTTCCCGAAACAATTTTTCAAGGATAATTAATGAAAAATATCAAGTGTTTAAGCTTGATATGTTATTTTTCTTTATTATTTTTTGGTTGCACAACATTTAACATATCAGCGACAGATAATAATGTCTTAGTTGGCGATGCTCGTGATGGTTTAACATTTGAATCAGTTATTAAAAAATCAAAGGAGTCAGTAGTATTACTTACTACACATCCTGATATTGATCCAACAACGAACCCAAAGCAACGTGGAATGTGTTCTGGTGTAGTCGTTGATGATGTTGGTCATGTTCTTACAAATTTTCATTGTATCTATCAACAAAAGTTTATTAAATTATTTTATCTAGATGAAAATGATTGGCAACGATATGATGTAAATGTAATTGGATTAGATCCACTTGCAGATTTGGCCCTACTTGAAGTTATAGGTAAAGAAGACCCTATTCCACATCTCAAGTTTGCAAATGATGCAAAAGAGATAGAAGAAGGTGCAGAAGTTTTTGCGATAGGACATCCAATGGGGATGATTTGGTCTACAACAAAAGGAATTATTTCTAGTACTGGAAGGTATGCGAGACATCCTTATATTAAAACGCTGCAAACTGATGCTGCGATAAACAAAGGAAATTCGGGCGGGCCCCTTTTGAATATGAAGGGAGAACTCGTAGGAATTAATGCTTTAATAATCTCTAGAGTT
>DQKQ01000228.1 GCA_015660615.1 Flavobacteriales bacterium | reverse complement strand
CACCCGTACGTCGCTTCTGACCAAGGTGAGCATATTGAGCGGTGGCGTTAACAGGGTCTATATCTTCATTGAGTATATGCTTGACATATTTTTTCAATAATTCCATGGCAAACATAATTATTTAGACGGTGCTAAAACTATGGATTATTGACGCTTTTAATTAAGTAAGAAGAGCTTTGAACTTTTCCACCACCCACGTTAAAAATTATTTTGCAATCTATATCTTTGCATATATCAAACTCTGGAACATTACTTCTATTATCTCTATCACCACCCTTTAGAAAAAAGTCTGGTTTAATAATTTCTAAAGCTCCGGTAACTGTCTGAGATCCATCATCCCACTCCACAACATAATCTACGCCCTCAATTCCAGCAATAATTTCCATTCTTTCTGCACAGGGCATCAAGGCATAGTCTTTCTTTCGGTGAAGGAATCCATCTCCATTAACAATTACTACTAAAACGCCCGGAGTCCACTCTAGCTGGGTTCTTGCTCCACGCTGTGCAATCTGAGCTGATTCTTGGATACACCTCAGGTGTCCAATATGGAGAGGATCAAATCCACCAGAAGTTAAGTAAATCTGATAGCCCTTTTCCTGCAGGTGCTCATGAAGTTCTAGAATGTCAGTATAAATTTTGTCAGTCATAAATGCTCCTTTTAAAATCCAGTGGAAAATATTCTGAATTCTTGTTATAAAATCTAATCCAATCAGAATCTAAAATATAGGTCACGGCATGATCATCAACGCTCCGTATGCTTCTACCGACAGACTGCACAATTGTTTTTGCTGTCTGTAGGGGATACCACCACTTCCATTTATTCATCTTTTTTCTAATTAACTTGTCCCCCAAATACGGATAAGGAACTTTGCAAAGAATTTGAAAGCGGCTTATGTCACCTTTTAAATCTACGCCCTCTGTCATCGAGGGAGAGAGTAAAACCGTTGGCTTAGATGAATTGATGTGCTTCCTTAAAATTTGATCTCTATTATCTGAATTGTGCATTAATAGTCTGGAGCTGCGAATATTCTTCTTGAGAAAATGTGCTACTTTATAAGAGTGGCAGTGAATAATTCCCTTTTCATTTTTATGATTTTCTAAAATTACTTTAACTGCATCAGCCATCTTGGGCAGTGTGGTGTCAATACTACTAGAGCTCATTCTTCCAATTCCAGAATAAATGATAGGCTTATTTTCTGCAGGGAATGGAGAGGGAATCGAAATAAAAGCAGAGTCTTCTAGGGACACGCCCAATTTTTCACAAAAACCTTTGTAGTCAAGAATAGTAGCAGACATCATTAAAATCTTTTCACCATTCTTAAATAGAATATCTCGAGAATAAGGAGCTACACAGACTGGTTTAAATTCAATTTTTTTAGATTTCTGTATATCAGACTCCACTAAATTCATGATCCAGTTTTCTTTTTCATAAATTTCTAAAAATCTATGGAGCTTACATAAATGCTTATCTAACATTTCGTATTTCTGAGATAAGTTTACGAATTGATCTAGCTTATCTCTTAAATTAGAGTATTTTTCTAAAATCGATTCCATATGCGCTACATGAAGTTTTAATTTTGGTTCATATATTTCTTTTACCCAAACAAAAGTTTGAACTTGCGTAGCTTTTTTTGGAAATTTCAAACTCAGCACTTGATTACAAAATTTCTCAGAAATCGACATTTCAATAAATTTGCTTAATTGCATATCGCAGTTGTGTGCTTCATCGATAACTAAAAGATTTCTTGGTTGAATTTTTCCAGAATAATAAGTTTCTGCAAGGAAATACGAAAAATTGCTTACCCCTTCATGCGCCGCTAAAAAATCTTCTTTTGCTTTCTTATACGCGCAGTTAAAGGTACATGCTTTAAAAAATGGAGATTTCTTATCAGCAACTTTAAGCAGACGTTGACTCTCTCCACATGAATTTTTCTTGTTGTATGAACACTTATAATTCGAAGAAGACTTAATCGAGCGCATTGGACTGGGCCCTGAACCGAAGTCTGTGATGTACTGCTCTTGGAGAATTTTTTGCGTAGTTATGAAATAACTTCCGGGCAAAAACTTAGATTCCGGCTTGAGCACTTGACTGTCAAGATATTTGGCAACTGCATAGCCAACAGCACTCTTTCCTACGCCTGTTCCAGCTTCAACAATAACAAACTTTTTATTTTGGTTCAGAAAAGCGTCTAACGCAAAATCAATTGCTTGGGTCTGTGATTCTCTAATTTGCGGATAAGGAAAAAACTTGGAGTATGAAAAAATGCCAGACATATATTTCTCACAAAAGATTACTTAGTTTTATTATAACCAATTCTGGCATATTTACAACAAATAGGAGAAATTTATCATGAGTGAAGGAAAAATTAGAGGGCAACAAATCAGGGATGACTCTCTCACTGGCGATGATATAGATGAAAGCACATTAATACTTTCGTTTATTACTGATGCCGACGGCGACACCAAGGTTCAGGTAGAAGAAACTGCCGATGAGGATAAGATCAGGTTCGATACTGGCGGTACCGAAAGGATGATCATCCTCAATGACGGCGCGGTTGGAATCGGCATAACTGCACCAGCCAACCCCCTGAGTGTGTATGCAAGTGTCTCCAGCAAATATGTGGCGCTGATAGACAACAACCAAAGCTTGGCAGGACACGGACTTAAAATTACGAGTGATGGCACCGGCACCGGCACATACTTGCTTGATTTAGAATCAGTATCAGATACGCTTTTTAGATTTCGAGCCGATGGTAGACTTGGTATTGGTACAACAACACCAGCCGCAAAGCTCGATGTTGTTGGAAACATCAAAGCCTCTGATTCTCTGTATGTCGACAAAATTAGACGAGCATCTGATAGTGGTACCACTACAAAAATCAAGCTTGAAGCTAATCAAATACAGTTCTATGCCGGAGGCAATTCTTCAGTTCAGGTCTGCACTGTAAGCGGCGACAGAGCGCTAGATGTCCTTGACGCGACCAACCCCCAAATACGACTGACCCACTCCACATCTCCTTCCAAGTATGTTGACATGCACGCCACAGAGGCCGGAGATTTCGAAGTAACAGGCTCAGCCTCGAACTCTCACATGAAGTTCATCTGTCCCAATGGGGACGCTGCTATGATTATTCAGTCCAACGCGACTGACGGCGACGCTCAACTGGGATTCAGTGTTGATAGCGGTGTGTCAATTGCTTGGTCACTCGGTGTCGATGATGGTGACAGCGACAAGTTTAAAATCGGCGGTGAACTTATAGAAGTAGATACAAGGCTAACTATAGATGGTTCTGGCAACGTCGGTATTGGAACAACATCTCCTAATTCGATGCTACACGTCAATGGCAACGTAGATTTTCAAGGCGGACACAAAGTAAAGCTGAGAGCTGTCAGCGCCACAACTACGGTTTTATCTTCAGATTATATAGTGGCATGTACTAATGCTGCAGCAATTACTCTTACACTTCCGGGAAAAAGCAGCTCTTCAGGCCAATTAGCTGTTATCAAGGATGCTCTTGGACAAGCAAATACAAACAATATTACTATAGAGGGCAATTCAACTGATACTATAGATGGTGCCTTGTCTTATGTTATCAACCGCGCATTTGGCTGTGTATGGCTCGTGTGCGATGGAATTAACGGTTGGTTTATTCTTCACGAGCAATAATGTAGAATCAAGAACCCAGACTTTTAATAATAGAATCGATGATTTCTATGGTTTGCGATGGCCCAGTTGTTTTAAAAGACCGATTTTCTTCTTTGAGCATTTCATAAATCTGATAATCATTTCCGTTTGGCTCACACCTATCACCCACAAACCAGCACTCGTGGTCTGGAAAGTGTTGTAGAGCATAGGTTTTGTCCCAACCAGATGGGTAAACATCTATAGAAGTATTACCACCCAAGACCAGCTGTACCTTTCGTTCTCCCATAATTTTATCTAGCATGGCTTGGACGCCAGTCATTAATCTAAATCTCATATCAGTCTTTTGATCATATTGAATAAAATTATTTCGCTGTTCTTTGTTCGCATTACGCCCAACTGGGCACCAATTAACCATGCTATCTCGATAAGAAATAAAGTGTCCTGTAAGAGCATGCTCTGGTTCAGTAGAAATATGGGTAAATTGAGCACCAATTAAAATTTTCATCAGGAGATCAAAATGGCTGTCACCAATTTTATCTCTCATATCGACAGAATGTTGTAAGCACCACTCGTTTCCACCCCAAGAATATAGTTTAGTTCCATTACAGGGAAGCAAAGTTATATCTACTGGAGAAATACCATCAATTCCACTCCAGATTGATTCGCACTGTTGGACTAGGTAATCTAAACCACTTCCTGTAACAATTCCAATTTTTGAATGATTGGATAGTTTTGCTAAAATATTTCCCACACGACTATCAGCAGGTAATCGTGCTGGGGTCAGGGTTCCGTCCATATCGAATAAGACAATAGTTTTATTATGCATGTGTGCTAAGCTAGCCTTTTCTTATATATTTAATTGGGGAGGGTAGACATAGTGAAACCATCTTCTCGCTGGTTATATAAGACGCTCATTATACTTCTTACATTTGGAATTATATACCAAGGGCACTATTTGTTTCATGCTTTAAAAATTCAACCAACGTCTACTCAGTATCCCTTTCCATATGAATCATTTGCTTATATAAGCGTAGATCTTACAATCAACCCAACCCCGCGTGATACTGCAACATCTCCAGTAGAAATATCCTCTAGAGGATCAGGAATGGTAGTTGGAATGACTGCTGATGGAAATTCGGCTATATTAACAGCAAATCATGTGTGTAATCCCCCGCCATTTTTAATTGCATTGTGGTCACCTGGAGCACAAAAAGAAATATCAATTACTGATTTCAATGGCAATATATATCCAGCAACAATAATTTTATCTAGTATCAAAAATGATTTGTGTTTGCTAAAAATCGATGGTTTCATAAGCCAAGGAGTTCCTCTAGCTAAAGACGAACTTTATATTGGCGAGAAAGTATATTCTGTGGCTGCCCCCATGGCGTTTTTTAGTCCAGGAATGGTACCTCTATTAGATGGCTATTATTCTGGTGATATATTCACTTCTAATGGAATAGACTCAGTTTATACAGTACCGGCTAGAGAAGGTAGTTCGGGATCAGCAATTCTCAACAATAAAGGAGAAATTGTAGGATTAGTTCATTCTTCTCTAACAGGCTTTCAAAGCGTAACTATCTGCACCACTCAATCTCAAATTATAGCTTTTTTAGCTGAATTAGAAACCAGCTTGGGCGGAACTCTTAGCCATTAAAATACGGTGTAATTTTTCATAATTATCTCGTACCCACCACTCGGCACTAGCTTCGTCTGGAAAACTTCTGGTTGGAATTGATAGTTCTGGATAATCTTTAATTTCTATCGAAGCGTAATAAGATCCATCACCCTCAGCGCTAATGTTGTAAGAAAGCCCTTCATAGTTTTCCCAAGTGATAGGCTGCGGATTTACTGTGTGATAGTTTTTTCCATAGCCTATAAATTGTTGCACGCCAATCCCGCCAGATTGCGCTTCTAAAAGTTCTCTTACATATTTACGAACAATTGATTCGTTGGTCGCTTGGCCATACTCTGTTTCATACCAGTCTAAGTGGCCAGGAGGAATATTGGCAGGAGCACCAGATGGCATTCTAGCTTTAATAATCGCCAAAGCAGAAGCTGCGAGAATCTCTACCGTGGGAATAGCGGTTAACCCATAGAAAATGGGGTGGATTGCACCCAGCACCGTGGGCAATACTGCGTGTTCTATAACTTCAATGCTCACGATTGCAGGAGCGATCTTCCATCCAAACTTCTCTTTAGCTTTTACAAGTAAATGATGAACATCACCCAT
>DQKQ01000065.1 GCA_015660615.1 Flavobacteriales bacterium | reverse complement strand
TTATCATCCGTCGTAGTAATCACAATCATTGGTATGCCGCAATCTCTCCTTAGTGTCTTTTGTCCATCTGCATTTGAGCATCCTTCTGGATCCTCAAAAGAAGGTTGATACATGCCTAGAAATACAGATTCGAATAGCAAAACAAAAATAACATAAACTACAGCTACGATTCCTAGCCATTTAAATACTTTCATTTATTTTCTGCCTTTTAATTCACTGTTATGTTTTACTCCAAGGGTACGGAGTTGTTTATAATTCGTATTGGGTTATTCATCTTCATCTGTCCTATCTATCACTTTAAGAAGTAATTTAATCATTGCCCTTCACCGCCAGGCGTTCCATAAATTCCATGAGGCTCAGAACAACATGTGATGAGGGCCACAGATTAGCTATATCTGTTTACCAATCTCTCGAAAAAAGGCAATAGTTTCTATTTCCCGATAGGCACTTTCATCAAGTGACGTCGCGTAATCTGAATAGGCGGACAGTTTTACGATAACGAGATTTCGAGTCGGATTAACATAGATAAACTGATTATAAACACCGATCGCAGAGAACTCGCCTTCATTGGATTCTGGTATCCACCATTGATACCCATAACCCAGAGGGAAATCTTCATGAGTACCCGGCATTAGGTGCGGTGCATCAGGTTTGGTTGCATCTTGTACCCATTTTTCTGAAACAACCTGTTTTCCCTGCCATTTGCCATTCAATCGATGAAGCTCGCCCAGCTTGGCATAATCCCTGGCGGTAGCATTCAATCCGCCAAAGGCCAACTCCACGTTATAATCGTCTACAAGCCAATAGCCATCAGACTCCATTCCCAGTGGATGCCAGACTTTTTCCGTTAGGTATTCAGAGACTGTTTTACCGTTAGCACGAGCCAACAACATGCCAAGGGCTTGCGTATCTGCTGAATTGTAATGATTTAATGTCCCAGGTTCCGTCTCCCTTTTAAGCGTAGCCACAAACTCATCCATGGACCCTCCAATTGCCATAATACGCCCCAGGCGCATCACGTCAGAATTTGGATCATTATAATTTTCATTCCATGCAGCACCTGAGGACATTTGTAAGACATCTTTGATTCGAACATTGTCGTAGGCAGAACCTAGAAGAGAAGGCACATAGTCTGTAATAGGCAAATGAATATCGATTAGATTTTCATCAACGGCGATACCAATCCCTGTCGCAATGAAACTTTTAGCAACAGACATGGACATCCAATTAACATCACGCCTACCGGTTAACATATATCGCTCAAAACGAACCTCGCCATCTTTAATCACAAGTACAGCACTGGTATCGGTTTCACTAAGGAAGGTCTCCACATCAATCTGCTTGTCTTTGTATGAAAAGGCTCTGGGTAATTCGATGAGAGATCCCTCCGCGAATTCAAAGCGATTGGAAGAGGCGGTCATTGTCGAGACAGGATAAATCTCAGCTAGTCGATTGAAATTTTCATACTGTTCCACACCTGTAAACAATGTACCGACAAAAGCCACTCGATCCAGATTGCGCTTATAGAAATAGCCTAATCCGCTACCGACCAGAACCAGTGTGACAACGCTCCACAATATTACTTCCTTCATACTTCTATTCCTCAGTCTTCTTTCCTGCTTCTCGTTGTAAGCATGGTTTTAATCATTTCTTGCGTATGTTTCTTTGGCTTCATTAAAACCAGGTGATCAAAACTGGCTTGACCGTAAGCCAGTGACATTACCATCTGGGAAAAGGCTGGGGGTTATTGAAGAAACCCAGGTCTTTTACACTTAACCTAACAACATCTTATAAGTATCTTATAGGAACCTGTTCGGTTAGTGGGACTATATAGCCCCGGTGATACCGTTAAAGTCTCTAGCAATGGTGAAGACTTTAGAGTGCGTTTAGCTCAGATAGGTACCCCAGAAAGAAACCAGCCTCATGGTAGTCAAGCCACTCAAGCACTAGAGGCTATGGTGCTGATGAAGCAGGTTGGGCTGACAGTGACTGATGTTGATCGTTATGGTCGTTTGGTTGCTACAATCTATATAGATGGAGTTGATGTTAACGGGGCTTTAGTGGTTGAAAGTCATGCATGGGTCTATAGGCAATATATGACGGACGAAACCCTGCTTGATGATGAAAGTAAGGCAAGAGAAGCTCGTATGGGCCTGTGGGCTGATTCTAACGCTGTAACACCTTGGAATTGGCGTAGAGGGGTTCGTAGTCCTGCTGCTGTAGTGTCAAAGGTAAGGAGTAACAATAGAAATAATGCTGCCTGTGGTTCAAAGCGTTATTGTGGTGAGATGACCAGTTGTAAAGAAGCTATGTACTTTTTAAATTCCTGTGGCTTGAGCTGACTAGATGGAGATGGAGATGGAGATGGTATACCTTGTGAAAGTCTTTGTAGGTGAGGAGGGTTTATGAAAATAATAACAATAGCTTTGCTACTTATCTCGTCTTATAGCTATTCGGATAAATACAGTTGGACAGGTGCAAAGTTAAGAGATACTTGTAGAGGAAAGGGGGCTGCTGATTTAGCTTGTTTGGGGTATTACGTAGGAATAATAGATGCGATTAATGAAGAAGATAAAGGAGTGTGCTTGACTGAGGGGGAGACTACGGTAGGTTTTTCCGAAAACATTAGCCTTTGGTTAGAAAATAATGGCAGTAAGGTTGAAGAAAGAGGTGTTGATACAGTAATAAAGGCTTTGAAGGCTTACTACCCTTGTGATTAAAAAATAATTTTTCAAACGAGATAGCAATGATTGTACGTCGTCAGCCCTTATGGGACCACTAGCACTAAATTCTAAGAGACACTTTGCCCTAATAACGCTATTGACCTTGCCCGCAGGTGCCTGAGCCACCCAGACTTGCATAGATAGTTCTTTACCTACACGCTGGGATTGCCAAAAGAGTCATCGTAATGATCAGGATCCGTCACCAGCGAATTCTTTCTCAGCTTACTCCAGCCCTAGAGATGAATACGGGCACGTAGAG
>DQKQ01000272.1 GCA_015660615.1 Flavobacteriales bacterium | reverse complement strand
CAAATCTTGAAGGGGCACGTCTTAATATAGCAGACGCATTAATCGAAATGCGCTCTACAAACAGAATTCGTCCTGGCTCATTCAACCTTCAGGTATTCTTCCTTGCTAAGAGTGATGAAATCATTAAACTATTCAGCCCTGCGCCTGAAGCTGAGCGTGTACGCCTTCTTCCTATATTAAAACAGATGGATCCAGGAAACATCTCGAAATACGACGATGCTCTACTTTAAGCGTTAAATGCTCACTAGTCTACACATAGAAAATTTCGCTCTCATAAGCGAAATAACTCTTGAGTTAGAGAATGGACTAACGGTCTTAACTGGTGAAACTGGTTCTGGAAAATCAATACTGCTCGGAGCTTTAGGTTTAGTAATAGGCGAACGAGGAAACGTCTCTAACATTAGGCAAGGAGCTAAGCTATGTGTAGTAGAAGCAATCTTTTCAGATAAAACGATCAGTAAAAGGCTGACTCATCTTAATATAGAGAGCCGAGGCTCTGAAATTAATATCCGAAGGGAAATTAGTTCTACAGGTCGTTCTCGAGCTTTTATAAATGATTCTCAAGTCAGCATAGTCGATTTAAAATCTATAGGCAGTTTACTCGTAGACCTTCACGGTCAAGACGAAACAAGAGCCCTTTTAGATAGAGTGACACGACTACATCTCCTTGATTCATTTGGGGGACACGAAAAGATTTTCAAAGCTTACCAACTTTCCTTCGACTCGTTTTGTGCTGCCAAGGAGAAGCTTAAGAAATTAGAAGCAGAAGCTAGTAAACCTAGGGCGGATAAAAATTATTTGGCCTTTCAACTTGAAGAATTAGACGGGCTTAACCTTAAGCATTTGAATGCTGAGGAGCTTGATGCTGAGTATAACGAGCTTTTACACGCGACTGAGCTGGCAAATGGATTACATGCAACCTACGAATTATTAGATAGCTCAACAGAAGGAAATGATGCTAACTCAATAATCGACAAGGCGTTAAGGACTCTCGAAGACTTATCTGAGTATAGCGTTAAGGCATCTAAATTGAAAGGTCGACTTTCGAGCAGCAGAATTGAACTTAATGATATTGCACAGGAGGCAAATAATATAGCTGATGGGATATCCCAAGACCCCAATCGCCTTCTAATTGTTGAGGAGAAGATGGAGGCTTTGTCGACAGCTCTACACAAACACAGTGTATCAGACACTGAATCTCTTAAACTTGTTGAGATTGATTTACAAAATCAATTAGACAGATGTGAAGGCCTTACCGAAGAAATACAGTTAGCTAAAGACGAAAAGACTGCCCAGTATAATAATATGATCTCTTCTGGGGAGCAGTTACTTGAGGTGAGAAAAAAGTCAGGTTCAGAGTTATTAGAGATTGTAAACAAGAAGCTAGTCCCATTAAAACTCCCAGATGTTGTTATGTCTTGGGAGTTTGCAAAACTGCCTTCCCCAGACTCTCAAGGAATTGAAGATGTCGAACTTCTTTTCTCAGCCAACCCTGGCTCCGATCCACAACCTCTTGCTTCAGTAGCTTCAGGTGGTGAGAAAAGTCGGATTATGCTCGCCTTTAAGGCTACACTTGCTACCAGAAAAACTGTTCCTACGATAGTGCTTGATGAAATTGATACGGGTGTCTCTGGTGAAGTTGCCACTCGCATGGCTACAACCATGTTAAACATGGCAAAAACACAGCAAGTTTTCTCTGTCACACACCTTGCGCAGATTGCCGCAAAGGGCAACAATCACATTGAGATAAGTAAGGAAACAACCGAAAAAACTGCAATTACAAGAGCGCAGTATTTAAGTAAGGACGAGAGAAATGAAGCTATCGCCACTTTGCTCAGCGGAAATAAAATCAGCGATGAAGCACGTGCTGCGGCAGATGTGCTCTTAAATAGTTGAGCAAATCAAGAGTTGAAAATATAGGTTAAAACTTCCAATCGATGGCTATTGAAGGAAGAAAAGGAAGTTGATTTTTTCTTTGGCCTGTTAGACGATTAATGTAAAAAACATTTTCACGACTATACACATTTGTCACACCGGCTGTGAAGTCTAAATCGCCCCCGTAAACATCCTTGAATGTCCTACGTACACTAATGTCTAGACGGTGATACGTAGGTAAACGCCCCTCGTTTAAACCAGCGTAATAAATAGTGATGTCACCTGCATTTTGGGATATGTAGTCCGAGTAAATACCCTCTGAAACGTTAGGCGACTGGTAGTAACCCTGACTCTGAGTAAAAGGCAAGCCCGAACCTAAAGCCCAACGTGCACTAATCTGCCAATCTTTTTTATTACCGAAATCTTGAGAAGCTACAAGGTTTACATTATGCTGTCTGTCAAAAACCGGATCGTACCAACGAGACCCATCCCATCTATCAACATTACCTAATCCATACACGAACCAAAGATATGTGTGACGTTTCTCGTACTTGAGCACCACATCAACACCATGAGCAAATCCACTCTCAACTAAATAATCTAAGCGCAACAACTCTGGTACATCATTATGTGCTGCATCATCAGGGAACAGCTTAGATCGATTGGTGTTTGTAAGCTGAGTGAAATCTTTTAAGTATGATTCAACGTTCAGATTTAAGAATTCTGTTATATCATATTCGAATCCGGCAACAACATGATTTGCAGTTTGTAGTGAATGCGAGACTTCTCGGACTGAACCGTCAGGGTTAACGAAATTAGACTGAAGATTATCCGGGCCAGAAAGGAACCCATAAAATAGGTTTACTACGTCTCTATCAGAGTTAGCAGAAATAACATTCTGTGAGTACATTCCTGCTGCAAACTTCAATCTTAACCTTTCACTTTTTTTGTATTTAATTCCTATTCTTGGCTCAAGCCTGAACTTCGCTAAAGAACTGTAGTACTGCATTCGCATACTTGGCTGAACAATCAAATTCCCGCGGCTAATCGTATAATCGACATATCCTCCGAATTCAGTAGTATTTTCTGTTTGTTCTACGATTGCTCCAAGCGCATTGAACGTTCGGAAATCAGTCGCTAACCCTACTACTTCTAGTCCATACTCCACTCGGTCTTCTCCTAAAATATATTTAAAATCTAGACCAAAATTGAATCCATTAACATCACTGTACCTGTTACTCAACGCCCCCTCCTCAAGCCCAATACTGTACTGACTGATCGCAAAGTTACCTTTAACAAGGATAGCGCTACCAGGAGGAACTATGGTGAAATTACCACCACCACCAATATTTTTCCAATTATAATTAGCAAAAGCAATTCCTGTCGAATCATCTAAAACACTGGCATTGTCCGAAAATCCGAAACCGAATAAACTCAGTTTAGACCCCGCTCCGCCAAAAGTGATTTTACCATAGGTATCCGTGTAACCGAATGGCAACCTCCCCCCATCAATGTATGGGTACAGAAACTGAGATGCTTTCTCTAAATAGCTGTGTTTCATAGATAGCAAATAGCTGATTCCCCCAGAATGTTCCTTCATTTTCATAAGTGGCCCCTCAAGCATAATCTTAGCCCCGAAAGGGCTTGCACCTAATATGACTTTCTGCTCACGCATATTTCCGTCGCGGGTTTTAATATCCATAACAGACGATATTCTACCTCCGTACTTAGCAGAAAAGGCCCCAGTGTAAACATCTGCATTCGCAAGGGCGTCAGAATCAAAAACACTAAATAACCCGATACTGTGAAATGCGTTATAAACAATCATTCCGTCAAGCAATACTTTATTCTGAATAGGAGAACCTCCACGGATATAAAGTTGGCCTCCCTGATCACCCGTTGAAACAAAACCAGGTAGAACCTGTAGCACTTGAACAAGGTCAGCTTGACCTCCAAAACTAGGGATATGCTTCAAATCAGCAGGCCTAATAGTCTCAACTGACATCCGAACACTGTTGCGTTGCTCCTCTCTGTCAGCTGACACTTCAGCTCCCTCAAGCTGAACCACCCCTTCATTTAGTAAATAGTTCTTACTAAGCACATTACCATTGATTATATGAACTATATCTTTATAGTTATCATATTCAATACTTGACACAATTAAATTGTACTGACCCTCAGGAACTTTACTAATACTATAGAAACCTGAAACATCTGTAACAACTCCGTGCCTAGTACCTTCAAGAGACACGCTGGCAAACATAACTGCAGCTCCTGTTGCCTCT
>DQKQ01000101.1 GCA_015660615.1 Flavobacteriales bacterium | reverse complement strand
TTTTTTTGTGATAAAATAAGATATGAGCGCCCTTAGCTCAGTTGGATAGAGCATCGGCCTTCTAAGCCGAGGGTCGCAGGTTCGAATCCTGCAGGGCGTGCCATAAACACGGAGAAGAGTATGAATTTTTTAAGTAGTCCCAAAGTTAGTCTAGCGTGTGCTGCGTTAAACGCATTCTTTGCAGTTAGCGCTTTCTCAACAGGAAGTTGGGGTTTGTTTGCTATATGCACCATTTTTGCAGGCTTTTGTTTTAATAATTATTGGAGAGCTAGATAAATGATCTGCGGGTGTAGCTCAGCGGTAGAGCATCTGGTTGCCAATCAGAAGGCCGTGGGTTCGATTCCCATCGCCCGCTCCAAACTATTGCTTATAATGGAAAAAATATGACAATAAAAAGAGAAGGGTGCCATACAGAAATAAACACTTATGAACCTGATGGTGGGTATATATCTGGAGTAGAAGACCCAGTTGATCTCCTTCCAGTGATTAAAAATCTTATATCAGCTGGTGAGGGAAAACTTATAACAACTGAAACGGAGATGCACGCTCTTTCAATAGAGAACGCAGTTGCTCGTGCAGAAATCTTGGATTCTCAGCTTACTCAAGAAGTGATGGATATACCGGGATCTGCTTCATATAAAAACAGAGCTTTTTTAAATAATTTGATGGCTAGTACGTCCGACGCTGATTTCTTTGATTTAAAAAATTATTTAGAAATTGGTTGCCATTTGGGGTCAACTTTCATCTCTGCTTGTTTTGCAAACAAAGATCTTATTAAAGAAGCATATGTCATTGATAAATTTCTTCATGGAGAAAATTCTGAAGAAGAATTTCAAGAAAACTGTGTTAGATTTTTAGGAGAAGCTCCCACAAATTTATTTTGCGAAGATTGCTTTACGATAGATATTCAAAAAATTAAAGAAAAAGTTGATGTTTATTTTTTCGATGGCCCCCACGGCATTCTAGACCACGAGAAAGCACTCACATATTATGAACCTGTTTTTAACGATAATTTAATTGTCGTAATTGATGATTGGGGTGACCATCGAGTAAAACTTGGGACGCTGAGAGGGTTAGCAAAAATCAACTACAGAGTTGTTTGGTTTCACGAAATGCCTGCGCATAGGCATATATCTGATTGGGGGATGACTATTATTCCGCGTTATAAATTTCAATCTGAGACAAATCCGATGCTTTCAGGTTTTGGTGATCCTTGCAGGTGGTGGAATGGAACTATAGCTATGGTTTTAAGTCGCAAGTAAAGAGATTATGAGGGATGTGGAGGAAAGATATCGCTGTCCTGCATGTGGAGCAGCGATAATTTGGGCTCACAATAACAGTAGAAGGGGATCAGTTAGCGAAATAAAATGCGCTAATAATATGACTTCTTCTAGAGTTGATTGGATTCCAGAGACAGCCTACATATGCGACTGGAAAGGGGTGGCCGTTAGAAGGCGTAACGGTCAAGTCGAACTATATTATATGAATGCCCAAAGAAGATTGCGGCCTTTTAAAACTAGAGGTAAAGAATGATTTTCGTATTTACTTGATGTATGATAGTGACTAACTCGGGTGCTCGGGTATTATAAAGTCAGGTGAACAGGGCCAGCACCGGCCCCAGTAACCACCACGGGGTGTGGCGCAGTCTGGCAGCGCATCTGCTTTGGGAGCAGAGGGTCGCAGGTTCGAATCCTGCCACCCCGACCATAGTTAATAGGGGAGAGAAAATATGAACTTAGGATTAGACTTTCACGATACGATAACATACGAGCCAGAGTTCTTTGTCAAGCTTATCAAGAGCTGGCCAGGAGACGTGTTCATCGTCACAGGCACACCTCCCTCAAAGATCCACGAGATCGAGCAGGCCCTGGAGACACTCGGCCTTGCACGATCTGACTTCAAGGATATACTGGTTGGGTACGAGTACGACAAGACAGACATGGGTCTAGACCACTTCAAGCGAATGGCGAAGCACAAGCTTAAGCTCTTGCAAGACAATGACATTCGGGTCTACTGCGACGATAATCCCTTCTACGTCAGCTACGTCAAGGACCATGGGATTCTCGTTTTACAACCCATTGTGAGCGAGAAGTACCTTAAGGAATTCGAGCAGGCGGATCCCTTCTTCACATGCAATCTGCAGAGGATGCAGTTTGACTACCTGAAGGATCTGGAAGACGCCGAGATGCTAAAGAAAAATAAATCTCGTGATGTATGAAAAAAAGACTTAACAAGTATGAGAAAGCTCTCATTGAGAATATCCAAACCGTACAGCTTCGATCGCTTAAGCGGCTCAAAGAGCGGGCGAAATACTTGCTGACTATAGTTGAAGACCTGATAAAAAAAATTGAAGCTGACGGCATTAGCCGTCACTATAGTCAAAATAGCGATTGTTTGAGAATTGCTGAAGATGTGTGGAAAGAGAGTCTTCGCTTGGGCGAGATGAAGAGATTAGAAGATGACATTCGGGGATCTTTTATGTCATTAACTAAAAAGAAGAACAAGTCAAAAGATACTTAGACTCGCATGGTGCTTAAATGAAAGACTGCTGGTTTACTGGGTCTGGAGATCCACTGTTATTTTCTGACCTAATGAGTCAAATTGATGATTATATTGTTGAGGGTGGTAAAGTTTTCATTGGTACTGATAGTCAAATTAAGAGCGACCAATGTATCTTTGTTACAGCAATATGCCTTCATGGCAGGTATGATAAATTTTATGCAACTTATTTCTTCAATCGAAGTCGTCTGAAAAGAAAGCCGTATCAAGTCTTGAGGGTGAGGATAATGCAAGAAGTTCAACACTCGGTAGAGATTGCTATGGACCTCATGGAAAAACACCCTGATGCAGAAATAGAAGTCCATGTCGATGTCGGCCGAACTCACAGATCTGCTACCCGTCATTTTGCTGATGCCATTAACGGCTGGGTGAAAGGCGTTGGCTTAAAATGCAAGATGAAACCAGATTCTTGGGCATCTTCTTCAGTTGCAGATTCTCACACAAAATAGTTGTAAAAATCACCAAGCTTGATTAGAATTATCTAAGAGGCCAATCATGAAAGTAGGCGAACTTGAAGAAGGAATGTTGCTAGTTCCCACTCCCGACCGCGGTTGGTTTCCGATGAAATCCCCTCTATCAAAGCCTGCCTGGCCAGATGGAATGCAGTATTTACGAGTAAACTGGCTGCGAAACTGTAGAGGCCGAGATCCAGCTGTCTATCTAGGAAAAATAAGGTTTGATAAGTCTATTCACGGCTTATTTACTTATCACCAAATTTTATATAATGGCACTATCTACTTGATAGATGGTTATGAGTTTAATGGGCGTATCAACCCGCTGTAAAAAAAATAAAACTTTTTTTGAACACTTAGTTGATTATTCATATAATACTAATAGTTAATCAAATTAAACGATCTTTAACAACTTTATAAGACCCTAGTTCTCGGGTCTCCAAATCTGGATGGAATTACTGGCCTCCAGACGGCACGGCGAAAGCCAGACGATAGAGAAAACCTCGATCAGGAAAGTATCGTTCTTGCGGTATGCCGCCTGGCTAAGAGAGGGGATGAGTTAAGGAAGGTGGTACCTCTGAAAATCATCTAGTGATCTAAGGAAAGAGCCCACATACCACTGGGGGAGTGCTGCCGAGGATATTCGCGGACTTGTAGATTCATCGCGAAAACGGAATAAGGGCAATCCAAGACGGTCGAGAGACCTGATAAAAGTCTTGGGAAGGGAGGTTAAAAACTCTTAGAATTTAACTGTCATTGGCAGAAGTTTCTCTGGTGAACTCGGCAACGGGGTCATCGTCCCGAAAGGGGTTATGTGGATATTCTCCCAAGGATTGGAAGCATGGCGCGCGAAAGCAGGGGGAAGTGTACAGCTTACCTAACTGAGCGCAGAATGTTGATGGCAGTAGAACGTGCTGTTCCGTGGTTTTTACGAGCCAAGAACAGGGAGAAAGTTCGTGCACGGAGTTACTTTCCGGTGTGCTTACCTCTAACCCTGAAAAATGGGGACAGGCTCAAAAGGCTTGAGGGTCACGAACGAGGAACAAAGAAGTGCTAAGTGTTCCACCCTTCAAATTCAGAATGAAATGCTCCGTTCATGGAGCCTTTTTTATGAGAAGCAAAGGTTTTGTTTTATGTTAGAGTTTAGTAAAATTTTACTGTGTTTTGTTTTGCTTGGCGTCGTAGACCAAGTTCAAGGACGCTCAGCTTCAGTTGAGTTAAGCACTTCTGATGGTGTTACTGAAAATATGGATATGCCACTTTGGATGTTTCCATGTGCAGTTAAAGAAGGCGACTTCTTTTACGTTGAACACACTGATGGAGTTACAGAAATCCGATGTGGAGAACCGCCCGACTAGTCGGGCAAATAGGAGAAGTTATGTTAATTCGTAGTTTAGTTTTTCTTTCAGTTGCAGGTCTACTTTTAGTAGCGTGTGGTGATAAGGAAGACGACACAGGGGTAGATGCTGCAGATACTGCAGATACTGCCAACGATGACGATTCAGCTGTAGAGTAAATCGTCAACCGCAGGAAGGCATGGGTAACAGATGCCTCTTTACTTAAAAGGAGTAAGTTAAATGTTAGAATGGTTAAAGGCCGCATGGGCCAAGTGGAGAATTCATATTACAGTTGTTGGTGGAGCACTAGTCATTGCTACTGCCTATGGAACTTGTGTTTACGAACCGGCGACGGATGAAGTAAGTTCAACGACCCCAAATGCAACTGAGACAGTTCAAGTAAATTCTACGACAACTGATAATCAGAATTCTGATAATACCACAACTACTACTGAGAACATTGAGACTAACAGTAATACTGAAAATAACAGCACTACTGAATCTAATAATCAGTAATATTCAATACTAAAGCTAGTATTAATAAAAAATGACAGTGTGGGGAGATTTGCTCCCCACACTTATTTTTCTAAACAAAGAGAGGATAAAATGTTAACTACATTTGGAGTAAGCGTATTGGCAGGAATGTGGGCCATGGCCGGCTGCGCAATGGTTGCATCATTTAAAAACGATTAAAAAACTGATGAAAAATCATCAATTCCTGGTTATAATATAATAGTTGGGAATTGATGATTTTTTTGCTTACGGCCGATAGCTCAATCAGGTCAGAGCGTCTGTCTCATAAACAGAGGGTTCTGGGTTCAAATCCCAGTCGGCCGACCATTTACTAAAAGGAGCTCGGATGAGCAATTACTCAGAAGTACGTCTTGGAACCATTCAAAATCTTTCTCTCAAAGATGTTTGGGCGCTAGAAGAAAAGCATTTCACTCCATGGCTTTCTCGAAATTTAGATATTTTAGGTGATGCCGTTGGAATAAACATGGAGTGTTTGCAAACAGAGCTTCAAGCCGGTGACGGTCAACGTCATGTAGATATGCTCGTTGAAATGAACGGCCGCGATCTCGCTGTAATTGAAAATCAATATGGCAAAGCTGATCCTAGCCACGGCTGGCGCACTCTTCATTATGCACTAGCCCTTGGCGCTAAAGTAGCTTTCTGGATTTTTGAAGACATTTCTTCAGACGATGAGCGGCTTATTAGTTTTTTGAATGAGCATCCTGGAATTGACATTATTGGAGTGCAAGCTCGAGTTTATAAAATTGATGATTCTCTACCAGCTGTAGACTTTAGAGTTATTCCGGCTAGCCAAGATTCTCTTGATAGAGTTTCGCTACAATGCCGCTCTTCTCGAGACGTTAGTGAAAAAGAGCTTTTTTATGGTGATTATTTTCCCGATATGATTAACAAGGTTTACGAGAAGATGGCCGTGAAGGGCGGCTACGGAGCTAACAAGGGCCATTGGAATTATTATTGTTCTTGGAACTCAGCTCTAGGATGTCGCAATCCTTGGGAAGCAGCATTCAACCAACGCCGCAGCAGCCACGGCTATTATTATGTTCACTTGATGCTGCGAGATAAAGATGCCAAAGAGAATTTACACTACTTGCATCAAAACGAGGCTGAATTGATGAAGGGACTTCCATCTAGCGTTAGAGTAGAGTTTGATTTTGAGCCATCTAGAAAATCTCAAAAGATTAAGTTTATTCATCCAATGCCTGATCTAACAGTAGAAAAGCTGAGTAGAGAAGAAAGGCAAGAGCTGATTGCTTGGACGTGCGATGTGCTACCAAAGCTTCAAGATAATCTCACAGCGCTAGTAGAACAGCAAACTGTTAATCTAGCAGTAGTAAGCTAATGATTCGAATGTCAATGAAGCTCCCAGATAAAATTGCAATTGCAGTTTCTGGTGGAGCAGATTCCATGGCGGCTTTGGATTTTCTTTCTCAGAGTAATAAAGAAATTCTAGTGCTACACTTCAACCACAAGACAAAGTATGCTGATCGTGCTGAGCGTGTAGTTTCAGATTACTGTAGTCAGAAAAATATTTCTTGTGTGATTGGCGACCTCAGAGAAGATATTCCTGCAGGTGTGTCTAAAGAAGATTTTTGGAGACAGGCACGATATAATTTTTTCGATCATGAAGCTGGTGATTGGCCTGTTATCACATGTCATCATCTCGATGATCTCGTGGAGACTTGGCTTTTTACTTCCATGCATGGAGATCCTAAGCTAATTCCTTCAAAAAGAGGCCGATACTTGAGGCCATTTTTGATTACCAGGAAGTCCACCCTAGAAGATTGGTGCGACCGTAAGGAAGTCCCTTATGTATATGATGTGAGTAATTCAGATGTGGCGTACATGAGGAATTATATTCGCCATGAAATTGTTCCTCGAGCTCTTCGAGTTAACCCAGGCTTGCCAAAGGTTTTGCGTAAAAGAGTGTTGAACAACCCTTTGATCTGTGATTAAATTTAATTCAAGTGGAGAAACTATGGGTACAAAAGCGCAACGACAAAATCAGCATTTAAGACGATTGATGTCAAAGATTAGAAAGTTTGAAAAGAAGGGCAAGAACACTGAGCGTCTTCAGAAAGAGCTATCTTTTTGCATAGATGAAACAGAGCGTCCATCGTTTAAGACAGGACGCGAAGTAGATCCTCGGTTAAAAAAGAAATATTCTAGTTAACTATTTGTTGGCGCTACTAGCCCGGCAATAGGATGAGGGCCGCTAGCTCAACGGGTAGAGCACCGGACTTTTAATCCGTAGGTTCAGGGTTCGAGTCCCTGGCGGCCCACCACTTTAAAATTTTTACTTAATAAAAAGGAATAATCAAAATGAGTAAAGTAGAAAATGGAAATACTGTGAGTGTTCACTATCGAGGTACTCTGGAAAACGGTACGGAATTCGATAATTCCCGCGCGCGCGGCGAAACTCTTTCTTTCCAAGTAGGAAGCCCGGGGCTTTTAGCGGGATTTAGTTCTGGTGTAGTGGGTATGGCAGTAGGAGAAGTCAAGACAGTTAATGTTGCTTTTGACGAAGCTTATGGACCGCGAAATGAAGAAGCGCTTCAAACAATTCCAAAGGATGCTTTCCCGCCGGAGTTTGAATTTGTAGTAGGCACTTCTGTGCAGGGCAACCAGCCCAATGGGCAGCCAGTTACAGCAAAAATTTGTAGTGATGATGAAGATTCTGTAGTTCTTGATTTTAATCATCCACTGGCAGGCGAAGATCTTACGTTTGAGATTGAGCTCATTGAAATCGCATAAGTCTGCCACCGTAGCTCAGCTGGCAGAGCAGCTGATTTGTAATCAGCAGGTCGTAGGTTCGAATCCTATCGGTGGCTCCAGCATTGGGGGGTGGCGGAATTGGCAGACGCGCCGTCCTGTTTCGACGGTGGTGGTTACGTGAAAGCGCACC
The DNA here is from genome assembly GCA_015660615.1 of Flavobacteriales bacterium. GTDB lineage: Bacteria > Bacteroidota > Bacteroidia > Flavobacteriales_D > Sanyastnellaceae > UBA974. The sequence goes on along the minus strand of DQKQ01000101.1, from coordinate 6,583 downwards.
ATGGAGGTTCGAATCCTTCCCCTCCAGCCCACTTATTTGATGATTTCTTCGATACAGCACCCAGAGATATTAACGAGTATTCCAGATTCATTCATAACTAGATAATCAAATGTTATCCATCCATCATCTCCCGGAAATTCTGATTTTCGAATATCTATCACGATAGCGTATTTTGCGGTGCTGCTATATTTGTCTTTTAATCTAACGACATTTCCGATTTTGATAGATGCTCGCATACAATTAAATATTGTACTCTTGAGTTTGCCAAGTTACAATTTAATCAGAGCTCAATTAGTTTGAGAGGAAATAAAATGAAAAGTTGTGTAAGTTTTGATGATGTATTGCTAGTGCCTCGCTATAGCGACATTCATTCTCGAAAAGAAATTAGTCTAAGTGCTGAACTGAGTTCGCACATTTCGCTTGATCTTCCTATTATATCTTCTCCAATGGATACGGTGACCGAGTATAGGATGGCAGCTTCTATATCAGAAGCGGGTGGAATGGGAATTATCCATCGATATAATTCTATTACTGATCAAGCAGAATTAATACGTAAGGCTTGTGAAAATGGAGCTACTAGCGTGGGTGCTGCTATTGGAGTTTCGGGAAATTATGTAGAGAGAGCTCGAGTTGCTCTGAGCGCTGGTGCTAATGTCTTATGTGTTGACATTGCACATGGTCACCACGCTCTTATGCGCAATGCTTTGCAAGTACTTCGAAATACTTTCGGCTATGATATTCACGTTATGGCAGGAAATGTTGCGACTCAAGAAGGCTATGAAGCTTTAGCTAACTGGGGCGCTAATTCAATTAGAGTGGGAATCGGAGGAGGTTCGATCTGTTCTACTCGAATTCAAACAGGCCATGGCATGCCAACTCTTCAATCAATTATTGAGTGCGCTCAATCTGAATACGCTGGAGATCATCCCATCATTGCAGATGGCGGGATTAAAAATGCTGGAGATATAGTAAAGGCACTCGCTGCCGGGGCTGATTTTGTTATGCTCGGTTCTCTTCTGGCAGGCACCCCGGAGTCTCCTGGCGAAATCATGTATCAGTCTGGCAGTCAGTGCAAAGTTTATAGAGGAATGGCGAGCGCTGACGCTCAGATTAACTGGAGAGGCCATGTGTCTTCAACTGAAGGGGTGACCTCAACTATTCCGCTTAAGGGATCGGTTGCTGATGTACTTAAGGAACTTGCTGTTAATGTAAAAAGTGGTCTTTCTTATTCGGGAGCTTTTAATATTTCCGAACTTCATTCTGTTTCGCGGTTTGTTAAGCAAACTACAGCAGGAGCTGCTGAAAGTACCACACATATTTTTCAGAGAAATTAATGCTGATTGATTTAGCTGAGGCTCGAAAAGCTCTTAAGAATAAAGAGGTTGAGCAAAAGATAGAAATATATTCTAAAAAAATTCGGCTTGCATTAGAAATTATTGATGAAATTTTAGATGATGTCGAAGAATCTGAAATCGATTGGTTCAAAGTTGATTCAGATCATCAAGCTAAAATAGAGGCAATTTCCAAAACTGCTCTTTTTATGGAGACTTATGTTGGTTGGACTCGAGAATAATTACTACGAGCTAAAAGTTGGAGATTTAGTCTATGTTCATTATTCTCTAGAGTATATAGTGTGCTATTATGATCCGGCGACCCAGCCCACTTGTGGTCACGGAGTTATTATTGCTGACGTGGATAATGATGTTCTTCCTAGATACTTATTGTCATCGCGCTTGATAAGCGTATTAATTAATGGCGAAATAGGACGGTATGCTCCCCATGAAATATTCCGAATTAGTTCCAGGGACATTAGTCAGCGTATCTGACGGGATTGGGATTGTGGTGAAGCATGGAAGAAGAGAAATAGCATGCGCCGTTGCTGGCATGACGTGGGAACACGTAGTATTAATTTTAATTAATGATGAACCGCGCTGGTATAATGTAGATGGCGTCCAGCTTTTAGATTAGATTGCAGGATTCCCTAAGATAATTTTGGTGTGTTTCCCACCAGGCCCAAAATCTTTTTCATACCACCCATTTACTCTCTTAAACATGGCTGGAGCGCTTGGACTTGGGTGTGCTCCATGCCATGTAATGTTGTCTCCAGCTAAGAGAGCACGTACTTTTTGTTCATCTTCAATCGCGGGCGCGCCTCTTTTTATCATTCCATAAGCCGCTCTTCCGCTTACTTCGCCCCACCAATTTCCAATCCCATCGATGCTGCCGCCTTTCCGAAGGTCAGCCGCTTTTTGTTTATACATGCTTATTGAAGCTCCGCTTCCATCGTGCCCCACTCCACCCGATTTTGCTCCAAATTCGGGCTTGCCAAATATGGCAACGTCCAATTCCGGATCTTCATCGTGGTCTATGACAACCCAAAAACTATAGCGGTCTAGAATTCCAGGGCCTTTGCCCGTAATTTTAATGTGGCCTCCTTCCATATCGCCATAAGCATCATTTACTAATTTATACAAGTGCCCGCGAACGCTTTCAAAGTCTGGTGATCCAGGTACTAGGGCTAGCCACTTTCCCTTTGGCCATTCGGGCTGTGGAGGCGCATGAACGTCAGAATTCGCAATTTCATCTTCGATGATTTCTCGTATTAGTTTTCTTAACGGCATATTACCTCCTCTAATTATATATGTTCATTTCGATACATTTTCCCACACAGCCATTATAATCTATACATGTTGTCTTATAAAAACTGGCTGCTTATGCAGGTGATGCTGAGCAGCTGTGCACATGCGAAATCTGCTAAATTAATATTGAATAATCTGTGAAATTCTCTTCATTGTATGGTATAATATTATTATGAGTATGGCCGGATGGTGGAATTGGTATACACAGCAGACTTAAAATCTGTCGCTTTAAAGCTTGCGGGTTCGAGTCCCGCTCCGGCTACCATTTTCTTAAGATTAATCCAGGGATATAAAAACTAGACAAGATATATTTATGGACAGGTGAAGCCTTTAATTCCATAATGAATTAAGTTAGTAACTGCAGTTATAATTATGGAAGAGCCACTGAGTGGCTCTTCTTTTTTTATTTGTAATTCGAGGCGTGTAATGAATTTTTTAAAAAAATCGATAAGAAAATATTGGAAGCCACCCCAAACTTATGATGTCACTGAACTAGCTAAGACGTCAGACGTGGCTAATGAAATTGAAAAAGCTCTCTGGGAATTGAAGGGTGTGATGGGATTAGATACCGAAGAAATTGAAAATTCTATTTCAACTCTTCGAATTTCTCGCGACGACAGCGACGAATTCTTTAATTAAACTCAATACACTTTCTTTTTTTCTTCTATAATATTTCTATAATATTCCCCTGTAGCTCAGTTGGTAGAGCAGGTGGCTGTTAACCACCTTGTCGTAGGTTCGAATCCTGCCGGGGGAGCCATTATGGAGCTCGTTGTGATGCCTTTTAAAAATCGGTTAATTCTTTGGTCTTTTAGCGTCATTCTTTTTGTTGCTTGTTTTTTTGCATCACTGAAAATGGGCGATATCTTAGCTAGCCTGATATATTGATTAAAGACCGTAGATGGTGCTAAGTTTGAGATTCACATCGTTGATAAATGAGCTGTGTTCTTCAGACCAGCATGCAAATTTGTCGCCTTCGTGGTCTGGATCAGCGCTGCCACATACATGCATTAATGCAATGTGGGTGAGTTCATGAACTAAGGAAGTATTAGATATTTTATCTTCTGCCCAAACCCAAACAATGTAGGGCCCTTCTACTAGTCCTGAGACGCTCGAACTTTCAAAAAAGTTGCCATTAATATCATAGACATTATGAACTTCTCTTCTTTCTTCACCCCATTGAATTTCAAGATGGTCTAAAGCGTTTTTTACTTTTTTTTCTGGGTCACCGAACTCTTTTTCCCAAAGCTCATAAAAGACAAACATTGTCCACGCAACATAATCTTTATCATAGAAATCACAAGAAAATTGCGTTTGGGTGGCATGGGTATAATAAGGGAGTGGATTATTTTGAGGGAATGGCTCTTCTTGTCTGCAATCTTCGGTCTGTTCAATAGTGATAAACGTTGGCGGAATTGCTCGAATTACCCCAATTCTCATAACAGTGTTAGGAATTGTCGGAGCATCTGAGCTCAGAAACAATGCTATCAATAAAGTCAATGTCAGATATTTTCTTGCAATTTTAAAATTCACCCCTCTTTATTTAAGTAATACCATAATTTTGTTTGAACAACATTATGACTGGATATATTTTTATTTAACCGGCGCAGCCGGTTTTTTTCGCGAGGGGGGGGGGCTAAAAAAACAATGTTTTGTTTGAACAATCCACCCTTCATTGCTATAATATAAAAGTTGGAAAGATTAACCAACGTTGCTTATTCAAACAAACAAAGAAGGAGAAATAAAGCATGAATTATTCTAATCAGAAGTACACGAAGCGTTTCACATACGGCATCAGCCGCAACTCTACTAGCCACCAGGCTGGTGCAAACAGCATTACAATCAGCACTAACCCTGCTGAGGGTCAGCAGTACAGCACCGGTACGGTAGGTTTGACGATGTCAGTCCGAGAAGCAAAGGCTCTTCAGAGCTTTCTCAACACTGAGCTCGAATTTCCGCTAGCGGATGCAGATGTGGATAGCGATTCTACTTCTGTCTAGTTAAGCTGAGCTTAACAGCCTTCGAAGGGGCGGGCGTAAGCCCGTCCCTTTTTTGGTTTTTTTGGGTGTTTCTGTGAAATTATGCTCTCGATGTGGTATAATAGTACTATAAAGGATAAAGGATTAACCACCTCACACGGAGAACAAAATGTCAATCGGCGACCTGGTCAAACACAGACGTACTAATCGACTATTTGTCATCTTTCGCATTGCCGACAACGGCAATATCGGCTGCTGGGCCCCACTCGGACTCAGCGGAAAACACCCACTTCGCCCTGGACATCTCATTTGGACACACGCCGGCGCACTGGAGACAATCTAATCATGATTACACTTACTTCACCCTGGCATTATTCGCTACTCGGATGCACGTTCCCAGTTGGCACAGTTTTTATTCCGCAGCTCGGCACCGGAAGTCGCGGCCGCTCGGTTTATAGCTACGCCACTCCCAATGGCGGTCACGGCGAATGCCTGATCGACGATGACGTTACCCCCGGACAGGACTAGGAGAAGCATATGGCATATGTCAAGGCAAATGACGTCGTTCTCATCGACGAAATCAATTTCGAAAACTTCATGGATTACCGCGCGAAGCGCGGTCTTTCGACGGGGTGGGGGTGGATGCATCTCCCAGCCGGCACAATGATGGAGGTTCAAGAATTGATCTTTCGGACCACCGGCTCGCGGCGGACCCGAAAGATCAAGACCGACGATAACGAGAAAAAGAAGGTCACCCGACGTGGGCGCTCCTGCTGGGTGAAGTGCAATATCGTTACTCCGATTCACCTATCGGGTGAGGAACACATTATCCCGAGCTGGCTGCTCAAGACCGCGGTCGTCTCACACATTCAAGCAGAGCAAAACAGTGAAGAAGTCGCGTAATAAAAAGTTCGACCGCATCAAGGCGGAACAGGGATCACGCCGAAAAGCATTTTTTGCCGCCGGCGGAACCCCCGCCATGTGGCGGGGGCGGGCTGCCTGCCTGGACGAATCCACGTCCAAAGCGCGTAAAGATAAAGAGGCCTGCCGAGGTCAAGTGGAGGTTTCGAAATGGGTGTGATGATTGTTCCAAGTGATGTCTATCGCGATATTCGCGAGCACCTCCGCCTCGATAAGAAGATCCAGGCGATCAAGACGCTGCGCGTCAATGCCAAGCCGGCCCCCGGCGACAAGAGCATCGGCCTGCGGGAAGCGAAAGTGGCTGTGGAACGCATGCAGCACGAGCAGTTTGACAAGAACTATCCCGAATCCGCGAAGAGCGGAGACCGCATCATTGCTGGCCCAATCATTTCGGAGATCGTCTGCGATTTCGGCGAGGGACCCATCACTATCGATGTTGAGGGGATGCAGCTTAAGGCGCTCGTCCAGCTAGAATCGCTCGGACTCGAGGCCTGCGGCCGGATGCTCGAACTGTGCCAGGTGATCAAGGCGTTTGCGGATGGCAAGCGGGTTGGCGTCATCGAAGAGGAAGAATAGCGATGGACAAGTACTTCTCCATGAGGGCCCACGAAGACTGGGACCAGAACGAAAAGGATATCCCGTACTGGGAGCAGGTGTTCACGCACTTCGCGTCCCTCGAAGGTTCGGTCGTGGACTACTACGGCGCGGACGAGGCATCCCACGAATTCAAGGTGGACGACATCATCTTTCGAGTGATGGAAGACCCGGATGACGGGTACCGCTCCCACCTGGGTGTGATCGAGTATGGAGAACAGTCAAATGCCATTTTTTTTCGAAACCCGCTGGCGCGGGTGAGGATCGAATCCTTCGAGAGGGAAAGGGTTTCCGAGGAGGGTTGGGATAGTGGAGCCGGAACTGGCTACCGCTTTATCGATGTCGAAGACGGCTACGTCTGGCTGGAATTCGGCACGGACAACACCGACGACTATTATCCATATTTCGTGTTCAAGCACTCTCCCAAGCCGACGCCGCTCGTGGAGCCAC
>DQKQ01000265.1 GCA_015660615.1 Flavobacteriales bacterium | reverse complement strand
TTGAAGGTTCAAGTAAAACGGCCCCTACGTTATCTTCCTCAAGATTGAGGACGATACCACGTACACCATTATCGAACTCTATAAGTTCGCCTGATTGTACATTACTTAAACCGTAGATGCGGGCAATTCCGTCACCTACTTGAAGTACGGTACCTACTTCTTCTAGTTCAACTGCAGATTTTACTCCTGCTAATTGTTCGCGTAGAATTGAAGATACTTCTGCTGGATTGATATCAGCCATGATTGATTCGTTTAGGGCCTAAATTTCGGGTTCGTAATCGTGTTCCGTGAGTTTACGACGCAGCGTACTTAGCTGGCGCTTTATTGAAGCGTCGATTTGCTTATCATCCATCCGAAGAATAAATCCTCCTAAGAGATCAGCATCGAGCGTTTCTGTTAGTTCTACTTCTCCATCATGAAGTTTAGCTACTTGGGCTAAAATATTTGATTTTGAAGCTTCATCAAGAGGCGTAGCGGTTTTAACCTCTACAGCTTTGATGTTTTTTATTAGGCGTATTTGAGAAAGAGCTTCTCCTACAATTATAGGTAGAAGAGCTTCTCTACTTTTTGTAACCAAAATATTGATGAAACCAAAGGTGGGCTCACTTAAGGTGTCTTTAAAAATAGCCTTTAGTATCGCCTTCTTTTTATTCGGTTTTACAATAGGGCTAGTAAGCAATAGCTCAAATTCTCGGGAAGCATCAACCAATGAAGAAATCATGTGGAGTTCTGACTCTACAAGATCTAGTTCATTCCTTTCGGAAGCAAAACCAAGGAGTGCCTTGGCATATCTGGACGCAACGCGATTACTAGCCATTGTGTTATTTCAGAGTTGATTCTTCAATGAGTTTATCAACTAGAGTTTTTTGTTTGCCTGAGTCTGTTAGCTCTTCACGAAGGAGACGTTCAGCTATGTCAATCGATAGCTTCGCAACTTCTGCTTTAAGTTCAGCAATAGCGGCTTTTCTTTCAATTTGAATTGCTTCTAGAGCTATCTCTACCTCTTTCGAGGCTTCCTCTTTTGCTTTTGTTTTTGCATCTGAAACGACCTTGTCAGCCATCTCTCGCGATTCTTTAAGCATAGCGTCTCGCTTCAATCTTGCTTCACTTAAAAGCTGTTCATTGTCTGCGTGAAGATTTGCCATCTCCTCACGAGCTTTGTCGGCTTCTCTAAGAGCTTTCTCAATACTCTCTTCGCGATCGCTTAGAGCTTGAAGAATTGGACCCCAAGCCATACGACGCAATAGATAAAGTACTGATAAAAAAGCAATCGTTGCCCAAAAAACGGTTCCGAATGCTGGTGATAGCAGTTGTTCCATCTAATTATCCTAAAGTAACTAGTAAGCAGATAATGATTCCGAAAAGAGCAACTCCCTCGACAAGAGCGGCCGCAAGAATCATATTCGCTCTTAGGTCGTCTGCCATCTCTGGCTGACGAGCCATCGCTTCGAGCGCTCCTTTACCAATAAGTCCTACCCCAATACCTGCGCCAATAGCTGCTGCACCTGCACCTAAGGCCGCGATACCGTGGCCTGTTGTAACTCCCGTTTCTAAAAGAATGGTTAACAATTCCATAATTGTTTGTTTTATTTGTTTAAAATATCAATGTGTTGCCTCCTGAGTGGCGTCTGCAAAATAGATCGCTGCCAAGAGTGTGAAAACATATGCTTGAAGGAATGCAAAAAGGAATTCCAATAAATACATGAAAATCATAAATAGTGTCGAAAATACTCCAACGGCTAATCCCGTTCCTACTGCTTCTCCCAAATTTGAGAAGATATAGATTAAGCTAACAAAGGAAAGAATAATAATATGCCCTGCTGAAATATTTGCCGTAAGCCTTATCATTAAAACAATCGGCTTAATAAATATCTGGGCAACCTCTATAGGAATGACAATCAACTTAACAACCCCAGGCACTCCCGGAGGGTTAAACATGTGCCCCCAATAGTGCTTGTTTCCTTTAAACGTTGTGATAATAAACACTGACGTCGCTAACACTATTGTCACCCCTATTGTTCCTGTAATATTAAATCCTCCTAGGAAAGGTATCAGACCTAAAAAATTACTAGCTGTAATAAAAAAGAAAGCTGTAAGAAGAAAGGGTAAAAACTGTTTAGACCTCTCTTTACCTAAACACGCGACCGCTATGTCATTTACAACAAACAATATGAGCGGTTCAAGGAAGTTCGTTAATCCAGTCGGTGCTTTGCCAGGGTTTTTGGCATAGCTTCTTGCCACTTTTATCATCAAGAACATGACCAGTGCCATCATGCAAAACATACCGAACACTGACTTGGTAATTGAGATGTCCCAAACGCTCTTGCTCTCATCAGTTGCTGTTATTCCTCCATCCTTTGATTTTTTAAACTCTAGGCCAGTTAACGGGCCTTCAGCCAACATGTCATAATGAGTGTCATAAACGCCTTCTGTTGTTTGAAAGGAATTGCTTAAAAAGATGTCAAATCCTTCGCCTTCAGTATAAAGAATTATAGGGAGGGGAAGTGAAACGTCACCAAAAAAATGAATTTCATTTGCATCTGCTATGTGGTGAAAAATGTATTCCCCAGCAACAAACGACTCAGAATGCCCTTCGTCACTATGAGCCACCTCACCGTGCTCTTCTTGTTGAGCAACTGTCGATCCAGGTGCACAAATCAGAAAAAAGATAAGTATGTGAAGCTTCATAAGACGAAATATCATACTAAGTACGGTTCTAAAAATCGATGCAAAAGTACATCCATTTAGTGTCTAAAAAATGTACTAATAACACTTTTATTTTAAAACTATTTAATCCGCTGTATCGTGGCTGACACAAATAATCCTGTGAAGGCGATAAATAATGCGAAGACTCCAAAAGCAAATTGTTTAGGGAGGGGGTATTTTGCCAATAAATAGCTTGTAATAATTATAAGTGTTAGTAGCATTTTAAGTGCTGTTATACCATAAACAGCTGTTGTGAACTTTATCGCTGACCCTGTTTGGGCTTTAGCTATCCACTTCCATGAAAAAATAGTAAGTAAAGCATATATTAAAATGACGCAATACCAAATCGGGGAAGAAGACGTGCCTTTGAAAAATGGGAGGACATTACTTAGTAAGGCTATGGCAACTGAAAGGGTTGCTGTCTTAAGGTAAAAACTCATAATAATTACATAGATTTAATGTTTCTAAGAACTGACCACATTCCTACAGCCAGACCTAAAAGAGCTCCGGCAGCTGTAATTAATGGCTTCTCTAAAGCGAAATACTCATCTAATTTTCTACCGCCAATAGACCCCAAACCAATAGAGACTGCAAGCGTTGTCCCAAGTCCAGCAAACCTCATTATCGTTTGCTTTCCCTGTTTTTTAGGCCGTTGTTGGGTGTTATTCTGCCCCAACTGTGACTTCATCGTTCAACAATGAACTTGACTCTGATGGCATTGTAGAGGCTTTTAATGATGCGAGCGCATCGGCTTTTGAAGCCGTCTTTTGAGCCTGCTTTTTTACTTGCTCTTTTACATGCTCTTTCCCATGCTCTTTCACTTTAATAAAGCTGTCCTTATCCTCGGATATTCCCATACGGAATGTGCCTAATGCTTTTGCTCCTGCTTCTACTGAAAGTTGACCATAGTATAGATCTCCTTGTACGGTTGAAGAAGACTTCATTGACAACAACTCAAGTACAGTAACTTCTCCTTCTAAAGTTCCTTCAACATCGCAGCACAAGCAATTAACTGTGCCTGAAACTTTACCCTTTAGGCCAACAACTAATCTTCCTTTAGTCACTAAATGTCCTTTAAACTCACCGTCAATTCGAAGGTTGCTGTCGCTGTTGATTGTACCCTCGATATGAGTGCCTTCTACTATTCGGTTAATGCCGGTTTCCGAATTGTTATTTTCTGCTCCTGAAGAGCGCTTCAATGAACCTATCATTTTTATTACTTAGATTTTGTCGAAAGATAGTGAGTCTCAAAGAAATCTACATACCCTGTTATGTCCTTGTTTTTGAAAAGTTCTACATAGTTATCACTACTAATGATAAACATGTCGTATCCACCAGAGTTTACATCAATTAGCATCTCCCTGTTTCCTGTGAAAACAGTAAAGTAATCCAGTCCTTTGGTTTTATTCTCAAACGATTTAATAAGAACTATTTCGTGAGTCCTACTTAATAGATTGCCTGTTATTCTTAGGCTCCGTGATTCGAAGAAAGCTTTGTTAAAGTCCGATGATTTTGCTTTCACTTCATTTCCACTTGCGTTTTCGACAGGAATAATTATTGCAAAATAGTGTTCTTTGTTGCTATTAAAAATAAACGCGGACTCTTCCTCTGTTTTATCTGGCTGTCTTATTTCGCCTACAAATCCTAGATCTACTCCTAGTTGAGCAAGCAAGGAAGCGGCAAAAATGGCTTCTTCTGTTTCAGGACAATCAGATATCAATAGCTTTAATGCATCAAAGTATGGGGTTCTATCTCCTGTATAGCTAGTAAGCCCTCCAACACATTGCGCTCGTAGTAAACTGTATTTACAGGCTAATGGATTTTCTGGACGCTCATTGTTAATCACATCAATGTCTAATAAAGCAGCTTGGTAGTCTTTTTTATAGTAACGAGCTAGCATCTCCTCATATGCGATACGCTCAGTTTCATAAGCTTCTTCTTCGACGTCAAGAAAGTCAGGGTTTTCAATAAGATTGGCCCATTCACTACCTGGGTAATTTGTTGTAATTTGGTTCGCCCAAAACTCTGAATTGCACGATTCACAAAATGGATTGCTATACCCCTCTTCTAGTTCTCGTAGTAGATATGTCCTGAAAAGCTGATAGGTTGCTGTCGGGTGAAATGCACTGCTGTCTAGTTTTTCTAACAACTCCTGCCATGTTGCAATTGCGTTTTCTGGATCTGCGAGCTTTTCTCTATAATCTAAACCCGCGAGGTAATACGCCTCAGCAAGTACTGCTAATGAGTTTGCTCTTTCTTCTTCTCCACAAGGAAGGTCTTCAAGCATTTCGTCTACGGTAGGAAGGGATTCGGGGTCAAACGGGTCAATGTATTCTTCCGGCTCTTCTGACTCTGTTTCTTCTTCGTCAGAAAATAACACGCCTAATTTCCTGGATCTTCTCCAGTGATCTTCCAGCACTCTGTCCCCCCAATAGTCATTGTAATTCTGTCTGCCGCCTACAAGTAATGCTCCGTTATAAGGCCAAAACATTCCGACTCCCACAGAACCCGCCTCTGCGATAGCAGCCTCATTAGCCGCTTCCATTTCTTCTTTTCTTCTTTCAAGGTCATCAGCCATGTCCTCCCAAAAGTTTTCAATAACTCTTCTTCTGTCGAACTCGTTTAAGTCGCAAAGAGCCAATAAACTGTCCTGTTCTTCTATTGTACGAAGGTTAAGAACAAGGTCTGTAAGATTTGATGCAAGACTTGTAATATCTTCCTTCCTCTCGTTGTCGTCTGGTATGTATACAAGGGCGCTGTCGTAATAAGCTTGTGCTATTTCATAATTTAAATCTTCCATATGAAGATCAGCTAAGCGTAGGTAGCTTTTCCCTAGTTGCCTTGAGTTTCCTTTGCTAACATAAACTGAGGTCTCAAGATGTTCTAACCCTAAGTCTCTTTGTCTGTCCTCAAGAGCAACTTCGGCTAGAGCAAAATATATTTGGTCTAAATACTCCTTGTTTTTATCATCATCAAGCATGTCCTCAAGGAGTTCAATAATAGGGTCACTGTGCCCTCCCTTTCTTTGATAAGTCATGGCCTGCTGAATCTTCGCCTGAAACTCTAATTCATAAGGTGTTCTCAAATCCGCCACGGCATTAAACGTCTCAATTGCCGCTTCACTATCTCCTGTTTCTCTTAGACATTGGGCCAAAATGAATAAGTTACGTGCGGTATCCTTCTTTTTCTTGGTTAAATCTATTGCCGCCTCTATATATCTAATCGCTTCTTCGAAATTTTCTTTTTTGATGTGGAATTGAGCGAGAGCCAAATTTGTTTGAATTCTTATCTCGTCAGATACGTCGGTATACTGCTCAGCTTTCGCGAGCATGTTTTTTGCTTTTACTAAATTCTCTGTTCTGAGGTATATTCTGCCTAGCCAACTGAAAGACCAAGCTTGAGCGTCTCGGGTGTCGACTGTTCTAGCTAAGAAAAGAAAAATTTCTTCGGATTTTGCAAAATCCTCTTTAATATAATATGCTTCGCCGATAACGGTATAGTTATCGTCAATCCACTTATTCATTTCAGGCCACTTAATTGACTTCCTATCTCTTTTAGATGGAGTCATTGTGTGACGATCAACAACTTTGGAGCATTTCTCAATCGCCCTTTCCATTAGAGGATATACTTGTTGAGCTGAGTTTTCGTCTGTATCTATAAATAGTGGGAGAATTTCATCCCAATTTGGCTCATATTGCTCTTGAATTTTTTTATCCGCCTCAAGCATAGCCTCCTTTGCGTAGTGGAAACCGTTATACCTAGCGGTAGTGTTGTGATATATCCTGTATGCCCTACCATCTCTCTTATTCGTGCAGCCCTGCACAACAATTACTGTAGCAATCGTTAAAAATAGTAACCGAAAAAAATTAGACATGTTATGAGTCATCAAGAGTCAACGTATGAAGTTGCTAAATTATTAGATTTTCTATAGAATTAAGTAAGAACTTTATAGTTGTGTGTAGTTGTCCGATATTCGCGACGCTTGAAAGGTAAAATCAATGGGTAAAAAAGAACATAAAAGACATTTTTGGCGTCAACGATTTAGAGTGACTATTCAGGAAGAGTCAACCTTTCACGAGAGAAGGGCTTACTTGTTATCAGGAAGACGCATCGCCTCTATTGTGTCTGGGGCTGTTTTTGCTGTCGTGATTATTACTTACTCAATCGTTGCTTATACACCCTTAACCGAGTTGTTAATCCCTGGATATGTCGCTGAAAAATTTCGTGAAGACGTGAGTTTTACTCGACAACAGACTGACAGTGCGCTTGCTGCTCTTGCTGTTCATGAAAAATATTTGTCTAATATAAAATCAATTCTAAGAGGGGAAATCCCTTTGGAAAATGTCCAAGAAGAAGATTCTTTACAAAGTGTTGAAACTGTAATAATTCCAGACGCTGGGGAGGAGGATTTGGCTTTCAGAAATAGGATAGAAGAGGGGGATCGATTTAAGCTAAGAAGAGGTCCGGCTGAAATAAATGGGCTAATAGGTTTTGAATTTCAACCTATAAAGGGCGCTATCACATCGGGGTTCGATCTCAGCAATGGACATCTCGGTGTTGATATCGAATCAGAGGAAGGGATGCTTGTTCACTCTGTAGATGACGGTACGGTTTTAATGTCTGATTTCACCGTTGAGCACGGATATGTTCTTGTCATTCAACACAAAAATGACCGGTTATCCATATATAAACACAATTCTTCGCTATTAAAAGAAGTTGGAGATTTAGTGAGAATGGGTGATGTTGTAGCGGCAGTTGGAAATAGTGGAACACAAACATCGGGTTCGCACCTACATTTCGAATGGTGGGTAGATGGGCAGCCTATTGATCCCGTTCCGTGGTTGAGCGGTGTTACCCCCTAATAGACCTGAATTTAACCATAGCTCTAAGCTGGCGCATTCTTGAATGCCATTCCGACTCATTAAGGGTTTGAAGTCTTTTTGTGCCAAAATCTTCACATGTAAATGAGGCCAATACTGACCCCACAACTACGGCTTGTTTTTTTGCCTCCCACGAAGTGTCCCCCAAACGTGCTAGATATCCTATAAAACCTCCAGCAAACGTATCTCCCGCACCGGTTGGGTCAACAACTTTTTCTAAGGGCATGGCAGGGCTGAAAAAAGTTTTTCCTTCTTCAAACATAATTGCTCCGTGCTCCCCCTTTTTTATTACCACGGTTTTAGGTCCCATTTTATGGACTGCAGCTGCGACCAAGGGCAGGGTTTTGAGGCCTGTTAGCTGTCGTGCCTCTTCTTCGTTAATCATTAGAACATCAACTTTAGAAATAACTTTTTTTAAGCTTTCCATTGCAATGTCCATCCAAAAATTCATCGTGTCAAGAACTACCAAATCTGGACGCGTAGAAATTTGGTCTAAAACCGACATTTGAACCGAAGGATCTAGATTGCCTAACATCACGTATTTCGCAGACTTGGAGTTCTCTGGAACAACCGGAACCCACCCTTCTAAAACGTTTAATTCCGTTGTTACAGTGTCTCTTCCTATTAAATCTTCGTGATAGCTTCCTTCCCAAAAAAAGCTTTTGCCGCCTTCAATAGTCACTAATCCATTCATGTTTACACCTCTAGATTTAAGGACAGATAAAAACTCGTCTGGGAAATCTTCTCCAATAACGGAAATTAATTCCTGTTCTCTCACAAAGTGTGATGCCGCTAAAGCTATATAACTCGCCGCTCCACCCACAACGCGATCGGCTTTTCCTGAAGGTGTTTTTATAGAATCAAAGGCAACAGTACCGACAATAACTAATGACATAAAAAAGCTATTTTATTGAAATAATAATAAGACACACAAAAGTATTGCTTAATGTCCTTCCTTGATGTATTTTTGCGCACCAATCTGAATTCCTCCTTAGCTCA
This sequence comes from Flavobacteriales bacterium, assembly GCA_015660615.1. Classification (GTDB taxonomy): domain Bacteria; phylum Bacteroidota; class Bacteroidia; order Flavobacteriales_D; family Sanyastnellaceae; genus UBA974. Next base: position 2,538 of record DQKQ01000265.1, on the reverse strand, counting down.
GCTGGTTAGAGCATCTGACTGTTAATCAGAGGGTCCTTGGTTCGAGTCCAAGAGGAGGAGCAGAGTGATAGCAAGGGTTCACGGGTTAAAACCCGTGAACCCTTTTTCTTTTTTTAATAATTTGCACGGAATTTGCACGGTCAATGTTGGGTTTTAGTGTTATTAGGTCGTTTTTATTGAGCTATGGGTGAGAATTCTAGCCTATTAGTAGCAACCGTTTTCTGAATTAAATTCTCTAGTTGTTTGCAAAAACAATCCTTATTTCGTTTTGTAGCTCACTTGATTCAGTCTGAATTCTATAAACCTATCTAATTTTCGTCGTGTTATACGATATTCGAATTTATTGATGAGTTTACATTACCCGCATTTATGCGAATAATTTAGTCGCATTTAGATGCATGTAGTTAACTGTAGGTGCATAAATGCGCATAAGTGGCATTTAGCGCACTAAATGCGACTAAATTATTGGTGAAAAGCCATACTATTAGTACCGTTTTACACCGTATATCTTTTCTTTATCCTTCTCGTATAAATGTCAAGGAAATTCTCAACTGTAATACTCTCGAAAATTCGCACAGAGAGCTAAGTGGGAATTCCGACATAGATTTATTATTAATCTTGACTCACTGTCTTTAAATCCGGAGAAACATCAGTATTGAACGTAGTACCATTTTCCAGAATTTGTCTTTAAAGATAATATTTGTAGAGCTAACGGGACGAAGGTCGAACTATTTTGAGAAGGATTTGAGTAAAATAATACACCGTCAAAAGTAGGTGTATACAGCTAATTCACTTTTAATTACATGGCTTTACTCGTGGGTACCTAAGATTTATAGTGTTAGGTTGATTTAAAATTGGATTAAATTCAGAAAGACCCACTTCTGAAAAACAATCAATCGTATAATCTCGACTCATAGTTGCACCTTGCTTTCCGATAAAGCCTGACAATTCTTGATTTCTAAAATTGTATCTGAATTTCCCATGTCCTATGCAGTTAAATCTATAAATAGATGGCTCATTATCAATCTGTAAATATGAATCTAAGAAACCCACAAACTTTTCCCCTTCAAAGGATCTAGATTCTGACCATCCGTCATGTCTAAATTTATAAGTTGGAGTCAATACATATATTCTTTTTTGAAATAACTTATTATCGTCTTTTAAATACTGAGCAATTTCAAGTTCAAACTTTAGAAAAGAATCGCCATGAAGATTTACATTTTCACAAGATATTGTTTCAGCTTCAACAACAATAGTGGACAACTCATACTCTCGACTTAAACCTTTTTTAAAATCTCCTCCCTGAAAAACATATGGTGAGTTTAGTTCAGTATACATAAAGAGACTGTCAATTTCTGTACCCTTGTAATAAACTCTTAACAATTTGCTTTTTTGGTAGTCATAGTGCTGAAAACAAGCAACCAAATCTATGTCTATGTAGTTAGTCAAAGTGTCTTTTGTTTTACGTATTTCTTCTTCTGTTATTTGAAGAGCATTGGTAATCATCGAAATTTTAGAACCTACGAAACAATCCTTATGCTTATTAATTATAGCTTCAATTGTATCTATATCATGTCCTTCTAAACAAGTAAAATATGATTGATTATATTGCTTAACGTTTAAATGATATCTACTTAATATTGACGTAAACTGCTCTGTTTTGTTATTGCAGATATCTGGCTGACAATGATTAAGTGAGGTGAATATAATTAATAATGTTGTTATAGCGGTAATCTTCATGGATGTAAGATAAATGATTCTTTAATTTGGTTATGACGATCGTTAATAAAATAGATCCCTGATGGTAAGTCAGAAACATTAATTCTAACAATGTCCCCAGTTTGGTACACCCTTTTCACTTCACTGCCCAACGAATTAATTATGTATATATAATTACTTAGAACATCATAGTTTTCAAATTCAATATTAATATAATCATTTGATGGATTAGGGTAAACCTTTAAGACTTTCATGTGATTTGGCTTTACCATTACCTCTTCTACTGCCGCGCAATCACTGTAAAAAGTTACTGAAGGATAACTGCCTTGATAACAATCGATAAGTTCCGTAGAGATCTCATCACTCATACTTTCTTCCATTATGTGAAGGCCTGCGAGCATTGAACCATATGTGACAACTCTTTGATATTGTTGAGTCAACTTCCAATACATAATGTCAGACTGATCGTTCACATGTAAAAGTCCATGCCAATGTCCAATTTCGTGTAATGCTATACTTTCAAGATCTACATCTGATATTTGAGAAAGATCAGCATCCATTTCAATATCATAGTGCCAGTTAGCATTTATATTAAATTGAATGTCCGCTTTTGTTAATTTATAATATGTCTCATAACCGTCGATGGAACAATTACCAGCAGATGTAGTAGTGATCGCACCCAACATTGAATCCGAATAAACTCCGCTTCCAAGGTCACCCATGTAAATTCTAGAACACATGTTAATATATGTATCTGGTATCTCGTTATAATTAAAGAGCTGAATGTTGACTCCTGTGCCTGTGTCTTGACATCGCCAT
>DQKQ01000022.1 GCA_015660615.1 Flavobacteriales bacterium | reverse complement strand
GTGCCGATAAAGGCTTTGCCCGGTTTTAAGTATTTCTTAGCAACGTATTCGGCAACGACCTCGCACAATGACTTATCGCCTTTTCCGTCTCCCTGAATGATATCACTAGATCGTTTATTTACTGCGATAATATGATTGTCCTCGTAAAGAACTTGGAGAGTAGAAGCCGTACTCATTACGATGGGCTTCTTAGGTTGACGCACGAACTTGCGAGAAGCGTCCATTCTCTTCGAATCAAAACTCTTTTTTTTAATACTGCTCATCCTTAGAGGGGAAGTCACGCGAGCGGACGTCTGAAACGTATTTTTGAATGGCGCCAAGCATTTGGTCTCCAATATCAGAATAGCGACGCAAGAAACGAGGAGAGAAATCTTGAGTGATTCCTAGCATATCGTGCAGGACGAGTACTTGTCCATCGCAATCTGCACCGGCTCCGATTCCTATAGTAGGACAATCAACGGCCGCGGTAATTTCTCCAGCAAGACTGGCAGGGATTTTCTCAAACACAATAGCGAAACAGCCTATGTCGTTGAGCATTTGCGCATCTTCTTTTAACATGCGAGCTTCCTCTTCTTGCTTAGCTCGAACTGTGTAAGTACCAAACTTGTAGATTGACTGAGGTGTCAGACCTAAATGCCCCATAACGGGAATTCCAGCAGATAATATCCTCTCTATGGATTCTCTCACCTCACGTCCGCCTTCTAACTTTACAGCGTGCGCACCACTTTCTTTCATGATACGAATTGAACTATTCAAAGCTTCTTTAGAATTTCCTTGGTATGTTCCGAAAGGTAAATCGACTACCACAAGCGCTCTTTTCGCTGCTCGAACAACTGAGGAGGCATGGTATATCATTTGGTCTAGCGTAATGGGCAGAGTCGTTTCGTGACCAGCCATCACATTCGAGGCGCTATCACCTACAAGGATTATATCTATTCCAGCTTGATCCACTAGGCGGGTCATAGAAAAATCGTAGGCAGTTAGCATGGCGATACGCTCGCCATTTTCCTTCATTTCGTGCAACACCTGTGTAGTGATGCGCTTAGCTTCTTTGTGAACACTCATATTTGCGAAGTTAATCTTTATCCCAACGCAAGCCAAATATACACTACATAACAAACAAGATAAATAGCCCCCATATCAACACTAAGCAATAGTAGCACATACGGGCTGTTTATCATTTCACTCATGAATCTGATCTTGTTTCCTTTTTATCATCCTTACTCTCCTGCGCTTCTTTTTTCTCTGGCTTATTTTTAGAATCTGCTGACTGTGGTTTAGACCTTAAGTCAGTTGCCTTTTTAAAGTCACGGCTGATATTGTCAGTTCCTTTTAATATTTCACGTTGAATTTCATCTGTAGCGCTTCTGAAATGTCTAACGCCCTCTCCCATAGTTTTTGCTAACGATGGTATCCCCTTCGACCCGAAAAGTAGAAGGTAAATAACGAAAATGAATATTATTTCAGTAGTTCCCATGTAATGAAAAAGTAGAATACAAAAGTACACCCGAACCTATCCTTATACAACTGAAAAGTAAGAGCCCTGCATAAAATAAGCAGGGCTCTTTAGATTTTAATAGTAATTTTATTCTAACGACTCAGGATACTCAATATTCAGTCCCCCAAACCAGTAGGAAGTTAATTAAATCCTGAATTTGAATTAACCCATCCCCATTTAAGTCAGGGCATGGAGAGTATTTACAAGTGCCGTCATCGATGTTAGCAATAGAGTTAAAGTTTATGGCCACGTTATCTATACAGCCAGGAAAGACACAAAAACCTCCATCACTAGTAGCGTCTTCATTATAGTTTAAAGCGAGAGGATACATACAACCTTCATCTGGATAGCAAGCCGCAGCTTCATCTCCTTCTTCAAACCCAGCACCCTCTAAAAGTACTTCATCAGAGTATGGTTCAATTAAACAAGCTTCTTGTACCCAAAGTAGCCCACCATAAGTAGGAGCTTCAGTACCGAATGCAATAATTAATTCAAGTAAATCTTGCAACTGAACAATACCATCTCCAGTGAAGTCAGCATTACCTGGACTGTCAGAACATATGTCAAGTCCTTGATCATTAGCAAAAGGATTGTAGTTAGAGAATGCGCTATCAATACATCCTTCAAAGAGACAAGAGCCATCTTCAATACTAGCAGAAGCATCATAGTTTACCGCTGTGCTATAAGTACAGCCGTTACATCCATCATAGATGCAAGAATCATCGTCATTTACAGCTTCAGCATCATAGTTGCAAGCACATAAATCAGTACAACCATAGTTCAAGCAAATCCCGTTTACGGTAATCGTCTGAATTTCGACGGCTGTGTTATCACATTCATCAGTAGCTGTAAATGTTCTTATTATTGTGTAGCTACCTTCTATATCTCCTAATACTTCATCTAAAACTTCAATCGTAATATTACTAGAGCAGTTGTCTGTTGCCGTTGCTTCGTCTAAAATAATATCGAGTTCACAGTCGACACTATAATCCTCAGGTATGGTGAGGGTAGGGGCAGTTGTGTCAACAATATCTATTTGTTGAATTTCAGTTGCGAAATTACCCATATCGTCAGAGGCAGTGTATACTCTGAATGTTGTAGATGTATTAGGACATGCACCTGGGAAAACATAATCAATAAATGTAATTACGGGTTCAGTACACCCTCCTGTTACTGCAGGAATTCCTTCATAAGTATCATTACACTCAACCGTTGCATTTGGGGGTATAATTAACTCAATATTAGCATACCAACAAGTACCATCAAAAATTGTTACTTCACTATTGTAGTTACAAGCATTCTCGTCATTACAACCATAACAATCAAATGCACAAGAGCCGTCATCTATGGAGGCTGTGTCATCGTAGTTACATGCCGTAGGATCCATACATCCCTGACAGGATAAATATTCACACGATCCATCATCAACTCCAGCAGTGCTGTCATAGTTACAAGCACCTTCAACAATACATCCATCTATTATTATACATGAATCATCATCATC
>DQKQ01000006.1 GCA_015660615.1 Flavobacteriales bacterium | reverse complement strand
TCTTTGCTTCTTCTATATGTCGGCACTTCTTACGGTATTTGAAACCGTCACACTCACAATGCCATTCATATAGGTGTTTACCATATGGGGACGCTCCATGACGAACAAGGTAGTTTTTACTACCCTTAACTGAGGTGAAGTTCTCAACAGAAGGGCAATACAAAAACGATTGTGATATTAGATCAGGCATTATGCACCCAACTGTGGATCACAAGAGATGACCCCGCTCTCATTAGCCCGAATAAAGTAAGAGCTATAAATCTTATTAACGGGATCGTGCTGCCATACGTTAACTCGAAAACGCCCAGCATACACCTCATGGATTCTCAATTTATGATCGGCGTTGAGAAATGCGTTATCTTCCATGTATTGTTCAACGATTTCTTTTGTCATGTTTTTATACCTTTAGGTATGAACGAGTGAGGATAAAACCCAAGACTATAGTAGCACTTTCTTGGTAATGGATAGAGCAAAGAAAAGTTCCCACTAAAATCCACCAAGCGACAGTAGCCATAACTTAACTCCCATTACTATACTTGTTCCAAATTTCCAGGTCAAATTCGGCGGCACTCTTGCCTTCTGGTATCATTGTAATAAATGTTTTCTCTAAGTCAAGGTATCTTTTGCCAGTTGGCGTCGATTTAGGAACATTTTCCACTCCATTGTCTCGCATCCAACGTAGAAGATGTGTATCCAGCGTGGCGTGTACGACTCCCGCTCGTGACGACATAAGAAAGAACCGCGAGGTTTTAGGTCCGATACCTTTAATCGCTTCCAGGTCGCTCAGCGAGCACGTACGAAGGTCACCAGGACCATTCGGACCAACTATATCATAGATAGTCCCTGCTTTTGCGTTGTAGCAACCGATACCTAATTTTTTAAGACGTTTTGCTAATTCTTCCCTAGTATAGTAGATATTCAAACAAAGTGGACTCGCTATCCGGTTACACAGACTATGGACACGGGGAGCGATATCTTTCGCCCTCTTACCTGCCACACAGACGCAGAAGATAAGTAGCTCTTCCAGCTCGCGGTAGCTATAATCGTATCGTACGATATTCTTAGGGTTTATCATTAATAATCTCCATCTAGTTCCCCACAGACTCGAACGTATCCTTCCCAATCACAATGCAGGCAAGGAACCTCTACGATATTAATGACACATTCACTATGAGCCTCGTTCTCTTGGCACTTCGGACAAACATTTTCAATGTCTTTTCCGCTGCCTTCGCAGTTCTGGCAATAGTCTTCATTAGTCATCAGAATCATCCCTTTTAAAAAATGGCATAGTAGTTGGCATCGTTGATAGGTACTTTTTTCCTTTGCTAGTTAGCTTATAAGACGCTTCTTCTCCTGATAAGTCTACCTCTATTAAACCTTCCTGTTCCATCCTTGTCAAGGTAAAATCCAGGCACATGCTGTGATATTTCTCTTGCATGTCTTTTTCGGTGTACTCCTTTGTTTTATCCTTAGAGAAATCGTGAATTATATAGCCCAAGATTAGCTCATCCGCCACCAAACGTACGCTATTATTCTCATCTTCTATATTTACTGCTGCATAGAGAGCAAGATGTAAAAGGTTCTCTGGAGTAGTTATTGTAAACATCAAGTGGTCAGTCATTTCCTTCATCCTTATTGATATTATCGAATTTCATCAATGTAGCCGCAATACCTCCATTTACACCGGCAAACCAACCTAGTATAGCGAGAGCAATCCCGAGTACCATATCTAGCCATTCAATTCGGCTAAAACCCAAGACCACCAACAAACCAATAAGTGCTAGAATAGTAATACCCGCAAACCAATGAAACCTCTGAATAATTGTGTCCATTATCAACCTTTCTTAATGTTCATCGCCTCGTGTGTTGAGGCTCCAAATTGGAAGAACTCTTAATTAATACACAAAATAGTTTTGATTCGCCTGTCAAAGGTTTCTTATTCTTTCTAATTCTTTAATTGGCTATAACACATTTGACTACATATAGGACCAGAGGTCATAGGGGATTGATGTACTATGTTGTGTCGTCGCCTGCTGAGGTGGTTTTTTAGTCGAAATTGGTGATTCGTCTTTCGTACCGGAAAAACCGCTTATTTTCTATTGTTTTTGTTTGTACTGAGTCTCTTAAACACTATAACAACTAGTAAGCTAGCAACCTCTCTTGTGGCTGTCGGATTTTGGCTGGCTGCTTCATGGCATGTGCGTCCCCCACAATAAGTGACCCTTTGAATTCAGCCACTTAAATCTTCTGTTTAATTAAGCAAAACTCCCGTAAAACAGCGTACTATTCAGTTACTACATGTTCATTGTACCATTGTTATTGTAATGTGTCAAGAATAAAGTAGAGGAAAAAGATAATAAGAAGATAAAACTCCCGCAAAACGACGACTGACATGCTCAAGTGCTTTTAACGGCCACTTTTATTTCAGGTTGGGTGCCACTTTAATTATACTCCTGAAACTTTCTGGGATTTCTTTCCAGATTTCTTTCTTCAAAGTTCTCGCCGGTAGTACAACTATAGTAGAAGAAAATATTACTTAGCAGTTGTGAGGACACAGTGAGCTTCAACGAGGTTTCCGTCCCCACTAGAGGGCAAGACGAATCTGGAAGAATAATTATTTTAAACCTTTAAACCCTTTAAAGATGGAGAGAAGAATGGATTATACCCCGAACTCTGAGCTGGAATCAGATAATCCTTTTGTTAGGGACGCCGCCCTCAATGAAGTAGCGAAAGACTTCTTTCAGATGGAACACTCCGAAGAGGTCAAGGATCTAATGTTCTTTGGATTAATTTCCCTTCTACTTGACAAAGAGATTATTTCTCAGGAAGAATTAACCGGGAAGGTTGAGGAAGCTACAAACTTCTATAAAATTCTTAAAAAGCGGTCTGAGAGGCTTGCAAACAAGGATTCCTAGTGTATAATTAAGGGAACAACGAGAGAATTAGGCTTGCTGACTACCACACATTCATGCAGGTGAAAAAAGGTAGAAAGATGGGACGGGCCACCCCAGAAACCTCCCAGCTCAATGGGGTTTTTTCTCGTTGTTCTTTTTAGTAGCCGCCTCTACGGAGTGCGGGGTGGATGGTGGGAACAATATATTCGGATGAAAGACTGGGAATATTAGGGAAGAATGAGGAACCTTACACGGCAAAAAGCATGAAATATATTGAAAACGCGGTACTGCCTGGGTGCTATATCGTAGCCATCTCTGTATTAATTGTCCTGGTTTATACCTTATCTTTTTACATATCGGATTACTCGATTTGAAAGAATTTGAGGAAAAGCTATGTGCGGGCAGGATCATCGAGTTTCCTTATCCTCACCTGATCATAAGAGACGTTTTTTCTGACTTTTTTTATTCTGAGCTGGAAAAAGAAGTATTCAACTATAAGGCTACTAAGGACAGTGTAGAAGGATTTCCAAGTCTTACAAACTTTACCAGCATGTTGGAAGAAGGGGTGCTAGGGCGAAAAGTTCTGGATTTTTTAGAGAGCGATACAATAGCCCAGTTATTCCTAGATAAATTTAATAAGCGGGAACGCGGCTATTCAGTAGGTAAGTTTCAAAAAAGCAGATTCCCTTATAAGATTACCCCACATAGAGACATGCTAATAAAGCTAGTTAGCTATATGGTTTATATGCCGACCGAAGGATCGCCAACGGACATGGGAACTAATATTTGTGTTCCTCAAAAAGACATGTCCTCTCTGACCCAGGAAGATCGTACTCACGCGGCTTGGTCTGATTTTACCATCGTTAAGCAGGCTGAATACATTCGCAATACTTTATTTGTATTCGCCCCATGTGACAACTCGTGGCATTCTGTCCAAATGAAAGAAGACTATCCCGACAGGTACATTTTACGGGGGTTTGTTTTTAAATCAAATGAAAACATTATATTATGATAAGAAACTAGTGGCGGGCTTTATTTGGATTCTTTTAATAAGCCTGATTGACCACTACCTTACGATCAAATTTCAAGCCAATGTCATAGCGAATGAACAAAATCCAATAGGTGCGTGGCTGATTATGGCTGACGGGAATTCCGTGGCTCTCTTCATGACTCTCAAAATGGCTTGCCTATGGGTAATTGCGGCCACACTTCTTAAGCTATACAAGACCAAACCACGGTCGGCCTATCTAGGTCTAGCTGCGTTGAGTCTTGCTCAGCTATGGGTTGTCTTTTGCCTGCTTCAATAGTCTTCTCTACCTTATTTTTTAATTAAAATAACTCCCGTGCCAATTCATGTTATAGACTAACTCGCGTGCATAGATTAGATTGGCGGTTCCCAAGCTAACTGGGGTGCTACAGATCACGCAGTGACTACGAAACTGGCGTGCAAAGAAAGGAAGGGCGTACCAAGCTGGAAGGGGTGCTACAGCCCTACACTTACAAGTGTTGCATCGCCATTCCCGACCCCATTTACATTGCTTACTTGCCGCGAATCTCTGTAGTTCTTTTTCTATATTACATTTTTTACATATACGATATTCAGGTCTCATAGTATCTCCTATACAGTCAGCACTTATATTCAATTATACTCTGAGTTATTAAACCCGCGTGCTACTCCAGTTCCATTGACTACCCCTAGACTATTAAACTGGCGTGCCTGGAGCTGCTTAAGCTAGCTGGGGTGGTACAGGGCCGAACTGTAAATATAACCGACGTGCTCGCAGGGCCAGACAGACTATAAAAACTCGCGAGATACAGACAATTCGTAGACTACTCAAGCTGGAACGGCTGGTACAATCCGTCCAGATCACCTCGACGCCGACCCGAGTCTCGATTTGTTTCTCTACTTTTTTTATCTTCTCTACCTTACCTGTACCCCCTGTACTACATTATACTATATATATCGACACATGTCAACGTAAGTCTTTAGCCTAAAAGGAGTTACATCGAATTTAAATAAAAAACGCCGTAAGTCCTTTCATACCAAGGGGTTACGACGATTCGCCGGGCGGGCCGGATTTTTCGGCCTAAGTCTTTTCATACCAACAGGTTAAGTCAAATAAAAAACCCCACCCTTGCGGGTGAGGTTCCAAGCTCCAAGCTCCAAATTTCTAGGCGGCCAGAGTCACAGCCTGTAGAAGGGCCTTTTGGTTTTGGTTACCATTTGGCCCAAACCAAAGCGAGTCCATTCGGTTTGCCTCGTTATTACCTTTGTCGTAATTGAGGTACTCGGAGACAGCATTATATGCTCCCCACCATGTCCCGGTCACTCCCGGCACATCGGTACCGCGACCAGTCTCAAACAAGTTTTCCACCTTTGCGATAATGTTCTTGGTTCGAGTGGAGATGTCCGTATCTTCCTTGTCGTGAACTTCAAACACCAATTTAACGTACTTTTTAAGATCAGCTTTGTTAATTCCGCGACTAGCGAGGAATCGGTACTGATCGCAAGTAGCCTCAAATTCCTGATCGGCAAGGTTCATGATATCACGAAGCTTCTCCACGTTTTCTTTCACGAACTGATGATGCCGAACTCGAATCAATTTCGATGCCTCGGAACCACGGGCAAGAGCCTCCGTATTGGCACACACCACCCGAATTGGGGTGAAGCCAAAGTGAACCGCCAGCTTGCCATCATGGCCGTTTGAGAGTAACGCAAATTTGCGGATTTCGTCACCAGGGACGATCACCGAATTATCCAGGTTCAATTGGCACATAACCCAAACTCTCTGCCCGTTTTTGAGTGACCCGGCAGTATGCCAAGCCATATCGCCAGAGTTTACGAGCGGCTCGAAAACCCTAAACGCATCAGCATTCTGTAAAGGTGTCCAGCGTGGGCCGACGCATCCCAAGTCTGAATTATCCGACTGTCGGACGCTAGCACGACCAAGCTTGTAATCGACGTAGCTGTCACCGATTTTACGATAAAGAGTTTCAGTCTTGACCGTCCAATCTAAGCCTGCCTTAAGCATGACGCCTTCCACGTCCTCAGTACCGTCCAGGGTATTACCTAGACCATGCCACGGAACCTCACCAAAATACGCCATTTGTTCGACTCGTGCCGACATAACAAAATCTCCTAAAGAAAGAAACGAAACTTCTGATATTTTAATTGTAACATCCAACTAGTCGGATGTCAAGCACATTTTTCACATTTAGTTTCTACAAACATTCGTAGCTCAAGTTCTGATAGATTAGGAAAGACCCGACGAGCCCGGTCTATTGTGCAAGCGATTGCACCCGTCCGATTCCAACCCTGTAGGGCAGGGATCTCCAAAGTAATCGTCCGTTCTGACATTGTGTTGCACTCGCAGCACTGAATCAGCATTTCAGTTTTCATTTGTCTTGTCTCCATGCTTTGATTATACTATTATTATCGGCATTTACAAGGCTAAACTTTACATAAAAATAAAGTAGTTCTAAGTCCTTTGATAGGCAAGGGTTACGGCGATTCGCCGGGCGGGCCGGATTTTTCGGCCTAAACCCTTTGGTATCAACAGGTTACGAATAAAAAAACCCCGCTAGGGTTCCACCTAACGGGGGGGTGTTGCTTCTAGCCACATAGCAATCGCAGCAAAGATTACTATTCCCACCATGACAGCAGGAAGTAGCCACACTATTCCGAATCCAATTCGTCTAGCAAAGCTAAAGCCTCTTGTTCGTCGGCTATACGCGGCCCATTATTGGCCGTATACTTATCGACGTTCG
>DQKQ01000018.1 GCA_015660615.1 Flavobacteriales bacterium | reverse complement strand
CGTTACTTACGAGAAGGAAGTGCATCTTTCGAATATGCATCAGTTTACTTTCGGAGGGGATAACGCTGAAGCGTATTGGTCTTTCGATTCTAATTCTCTTGTATTCCAAACTTCTAACCCTAAAGGAGGAATTCAATGTGACCAAATCTTTGTGATGGATGTGGACCCTGATGGAACTCCATCTGACACTCCACCGAGAAGGGTGAGTAATGGACTGGGAAGAACGACATGCGCATACTATATGCCAGGAGATACTACTGTGGTATTTGCGTCTACCCATCTCGGGAGTGAAGAATGTCCTCCGGTACCGGAAAGAGGGGTTGAAGGAAGGTATGTTTGGCCTATATACTCTGACTTTGAGATATTCGAAACAGATTTAGAAGGTAACGTCGTCAACCAACTCACGAACCGTCCTGGGTACGACGCTGAAGCCACACTTTCGCCACAGGGAGACAAGATGGTTTTTACCTCTACTAGAACGGGAGACTTAGAGCTATTCACATGCGACCTCGACGGAAGCAATATTTTCCAAGTGACAGACGAATTAGGTTATGACGGGGGGGCGTTTTTCTCACCTGATGGGGAGTGGCTAGTTTGGAGATCTTCTCGCCCGAAGACGGAGGAAGATGTGAAGAAATACAAGGATTTACTCGCTAAAGACTTAGTGGAACCTACAGATATGGAGTTATTTATAGGGCGAGTAGATGGAACAGAGATTCGTCAGGTGACTCAACTTGGTGGAGCCAATTGGGCTCCATACTTCCATCCTGATGGGGATAAGATCTTGTTTTCGAGCAACCACCATACTGGAGGATTCCCTTTCAATATCTTTATGATTAACATTGACGGAACGGAACTTACACAAGTGACTTTCGATAACGCATTCGACAGCTTCCCTATGTTTTCTCCAGATGGAAAGAGACTTGCTTTCTCTTCAAATAGAAACAATGGCCGGACGAGATCTACAAACGTTTTCGTAGCAAATTGGGTAGAGTAGACATTCACTATTTTTGAATCATGAAAAAGTATTACCTACTGCATAAGCCATTTGGTATGTTAAGCCAGTTTACACGTGAAGGAGGACATCCTTCGATCGCTGATGTAGACTTTCAATTTGAGAGCGACGTATATTCTGTGGGAAGATTAGATACTGACTCTGAGGGGTTGTTACTGCTAACTAATGACAAGAGATTGAATTCTGAACTTCTATCTCCAGAGAACGGACACCCTCGTACATACCATGCGCAGGTAGAAGGAACCCCTGATTTTTCTGATCTCAGGAAATTACAGAATCCGATGTTGCTTAAAGTAAAAGGTCGCGAGTTTAAGACTCGTCCTTGCAAAGTGTCAATCTTAGACCCTCAGCCAGATTACGTAGCGCGCATCCCTCCTATTCGAGTACGCAAAAGCATTCCAGATTCTTGGATTTCGATTACGCTCACAGAAGGAAAGAACAGACAGGTGAGGAAGATGACTGCAGCGTCCGGCCTGCCTACTTTAAGACTTATTAGAGAAGCCATAGGACCATTTAAGTTAGATGGTTTAAAAGCTGGTGAAGTTCGTGAGATCACCGAAGCTGAGATTAATAGGCTTATCTGATGAAGTTAGTGATCGGGTTTTTCAGGTCTGTTTTGTCTGTTTTGTACACAGCCTTTTGGTGCGGGGCAGCTTTGGTAACTCTTATGATTTTCCCCAATAGTTCTGAATTCGTATTAATAAAATTTGGGAAGAAATATTGGAGCGAATTTATGATGAAGTGGATAATCGGAGCTGAGCTAGATGTTCAGTTGCACCCAGAAACTGAGGCGTTATTTAAATCGGGCCGTGGAGCGGTTTTGGTTTCCAATCACTCTAGCTACTTAGATATAAACTTAGCCTTTGCCTCAACACCCATTCCTATTGTTTTCTTTTCGAAAGCTGGTGTGAGGAAAGTGCCACTTCTAGGTGGCGCTAATGAAAGGGTGGGAACCGTTTTCGTAGATAGAGGGAATATTAAAATGGCGAAGAAGGCCATCAAAAAATTGGAGGAAACATTGAGAAGTGGGAGATGTGTTGTTGTCTACCCAGAAGGAAGTCGATTCGAGACTAACGAAATTCAACCATTTAAAAAGGGCGGATTTCATCTTGCTTCTAATGCTGGAGCTCCGGTAGTTCCTGTTTATCATGAGGGTATGGGGGAGATCTTGCCTCCGAATACTTTTATAATAAGAAAGCCTTCAAAACCTATTGTAGTAAGATTAGGTAAACCTATTTACTCATCTAATGTAGAGGAATTAAGGAACAAGAGCTTCGAGGCTGTTAAAGAACTTCAAGCTAAGTTGAGACATTAGCAGCGAGCTCAGTTGCGAGCTTTAATCCTTCACGGATTGCCCTTTGAGCATCCAACCCTCTACAGTTAGCTGCGCCTCCTATTAGAGAGACGTTGATACCCGAGGATTTTAATTCTTCTATTAGGGGTGCAAATGGAGTTTGGCCTGCACAAACGACTACCGTATCCACTTTAAGAGTAACATTTCCTTTTTCTAGGTGAGTGAGATGTAGGCCTTCATTATCTAACTTAGAATACTTTATGCCACCCCACATGTTTACGCCACGCTCCCGCAAAGTCATCCTGTGAATCCAACCGGTAGTTTTTCCGAGTTTAGCGCCTAGCTTTCCTTGGCTACGCTGTAAAAGGTGAACAGACCTCTTAGACTCCGTTCGTGCAGACGAAATAAGACCTCCCCTCTCAGATAAAGTCTCATCTATGCCCCAAGACTTATGAAACCCCTCAGAGTCTGAGTCGTGGGTCAGGAAATCAGCCACATCGAACCCTATTCCTCCAGCGCCCACAATAGCAACCTTCTCCCCAACAGAAATCTTCCCACGTAATACATCTAAATAGTTGACTACTTCTGGCCTATCAGAACCGGGTATTTCCCAGACTCTTGGAAGAACTCCTGAAGCTAGTACTATGTTTGAATACCCATCGGCTTTTAACAGTTCAGCATCAGCTTTAGTATTTAAGCGCACATCAACGCCTAAATCTAAAAGCCTACTTGAAAAATGTCTTATCGTAGCTTGAAATTCGTTTTTACCTGGGATAAGCTTGGCAACGTTAAATTGACCTCCCAATTCATGGGATTGCTCAAAAAGAGTTACCTTAAATCCCAAGCTGGCAAGTTCGGAAGCACAGCTCATTCCTGCGGGGCCGCCTCCCACAACAGCCACTTTCTTTCCATTAGCGCTTGCCTGTATTGAAGCGTCAAACCACTTGTTTTCTTCGCAAGCACGAGGGTTAACAAGGCAAGAAGCCGCTTTGCGTTTAAAGACATGATCTAAGCAAGCTTGGTTACACCCTATGCAAGTATTGATTTTCTCCGACTCACCTTCTTGAGCCTTCTTCATCAAATTGGGGTCAGCAAGGAAAGGTCGAGCCATAGAAATCATATCTGAGCATCCATCTTCAAGTGCCTTCTCACAATCTACAGGGTCGTTAAAGCGATTGGTGGTAATTAGTGGGATCCCTAACTTTCCCATGAGTCGTTTAGTTACAAAAGCAAAACCGCCTCGAGGAACCATAGTCGCAATTGTAGGAATCCTCGCCTCATGCCAACCAATTCCAGTATTAATTACATCTGCCCCTGCAATCTCAATATCCTTTGCAAGGTGCTCAACCTCTTCCCAAGAGCTACCTCCATCTACCAAGTCCAACATGCTTAACCTGTACATAATCAGAAAATCTGGACCCACAGCTTCTCTTATACGCCTAACTATATCCTTGGGAAATTGGATTCTATTTTCGAAACTCCCTCCCCACTTATCTGTTCTGCGGTTCGTCTCGGATGCAATAAATTCATTAATTAAATATCCCTCAGACCCCATTACTTCCACCCCACTATATCCAGCTCTCTT
>DQKQ01000205.1 GCA_015660615.1 Flavobacteriales bacterium | reverse complement strand
TAGTGTTTCTCTCTTCATTTCTCATCATACCCTATAGTACCACATAAAACAGGGTTTGTCAATAGTTAATTTAGCCCGTAACGGCGAATATTTCTGCATTGCTGCAATATAGGTCAAACGCTTTGCTGACCAGTTCACGTTTCCCTGCCTTGGGGAAGTCAATCACCTTGGAATAGGGGGACTTCTTGGCATAGACCACAACGCCGGGTGTTTTGGACAATTTGTTCCAGACATACCGTCCACCAGCAGACTGGCTGGTTCCGGCCTTGAGTGTGATATCCATCTTCCTCATGAGGAACTTGTAAACTTTAATGGCAAGGTTGTTACCCTTGTACCGACTATCGACGTTTAACATGTCAACATGCCATGCACCACGTTCCTTAGTCATATCTACTTTTGCAGCAATCCGATAGCGAGTTTCCATATCACCCCCAAAACAACGTACCCGTTTGGTCACGTTGCGGTCATAGACCCAGATCACATTGTAGGTGCATTCTTCTTTCTCAACGTAGATATCGTACCCAAAGGCACGGCCTACTAGCTCCATATCATCTAGGTTGCCATACCCAAGGGAAACACCCTTATCCATCGTAATTCTGTCAACCATTAATGTATAACCAATTCGCCAGTGACATTCTTAGTTTTCACAACATACCCCCAGAAGAAACCCTTGGCTTCCTTGACAGTCTTAAATTTCTTCACGAAATTGATCTTACCGTACATCTTGTACTTGACGGTGGCACCGCGTGTCTTTTTCATAACCATTTCCTTATTTCTCATCATACCCTATAGTACCATACGAAACAGGGTTTGTCAAGAGAAAAATGAGCTATTTTGAAAGTTTTTTAGAACCCCTTGGGAGCACGGGTAATACCTCTGCGTTGCATTTCCATCTCAATCCACTGCTTTGCTCGGGTGTTCTGAACCTTCTTACCCAGCAGGCGTTTGACCTCTTTGAAGGTTATCATCTCAATATCGTCATCTGGTTTGTTATTATCAACGATAACCATAGTGCCTCTGAACAGGGAACTGAACTTACCGATATTGCTTTGCACCGCTTTCCATGACAGAATTGCCGCATCCTCTGGCACAGTGCGGGCCCGCTTGGCGTTACGCTCTAGAGCTACCTCAATAGAGGTGTTGACAAATATCATATGCGTGTCATATCCTAGTGATTCCAATTCTGCCTTATGTGCGCGAATCTTGTCGTAATCTTTACCAGTACCATCAATGACCATGCCGATGCGGCCTTCGATATAGTTTGCCTGACGTTTAGCAGTGGCCGCTTTTGCTTTGCTCCTAAGCTTATCTCTTCGTGGGTCTTCTGAGCCCATTTTCATAGACATACCAGCGTCCTTGAGATATTTCTCAAACACGTCATCGGAGTTGACTACCCGAAGTCCTGTTCCACCAGTGGAGTACCGGACAACATATGATTTACCACTGCCCGGTCCACCAGCGAGGAAAAACGCTTTAAATATATTGGGGTCTTGTAAACCTTCCTGTAGTTCGCTGAATGTCTTCATCCTGTAATCCTCTATTCTCTTTAGCATATCCTGCCATTTCTATAACATATTTATCATTTTCGGAAAGTGGTTCGTATTTTCTGTCTTGGGTTTGGAATGTCATCTTCTTGATACGATTTTTGGTCTTAGCCATTTTTATTTTCCTTCTCATTTTGTTGTTATTGGATATGTGTTGAGAATTATTTGCCAAGAGGCCTCCTTTTGTTAGATGTTAATAATATTCTATATCTTCCTGGCCGACTGCCTTATCGGCCTCTGGTTCACGATTATCTAATGGTGAATCCAATTGTTTTTCCAGAGAATCTTTTACAAGATTCATAGTCATCTCATGTTTTCTTGGTGATGAAGTCATATTAAAATCGTGTCGAATTGTCTTAATCAGAAACGGACCCTTAAAAAAATTATCAAGGACTTCTCCCCTTACAGCAGAAACATTCGGTATATTTACTATTACCTTATCACCCACATTAACTAGGGTATTTCCATGAACATTTATGTCTATACCCAATGCACCCCCCAGCTGTTTCATTGAAGAATTTCTTCTTTGCAACCAGAGCTCTGGTTCATATGGCCTATATGGATTCGTATTATTGGGTGCGGTGTGTTGAGCGTCAAATCCATTGTTGGTTGTGGATGTCGGCAGGAGAAATGTCCTTGCGGGGAAGTCAGAGACTCTATTCCCTTCGGCATCAATGGGCAAAGAGCTGACAGTAGGAAATTCTTGTATATTTTCTGTTACACCACTAACGATATGTGGTTCATTGATAAAATTATCATGGTAGTTATAAATTTTAGTTGTATATTTCTTACTCAATATATCATGCACAATAAGTTTTGAGCCATATACACCAGTTCTATAACTTACTAGGCTATCACTATTAGATACAATTTCATAGTCTAATATTGTCTGTAGCTCCCTTTCAACATTAATAAGACCTCTTTCAACATTACTGCCAGGAACTACAGTATTATAATTTAAAACAGGTTTTTCATTATACAAACTAGCCAAGGTTCTAAAATTGAATCCCTTTAGCGTTTCATAAAATAGAAATGTAGGTTCATCTTTAAAATTAGAAACAGCTTGTTCTTTCGCCATTCTAATTATATCCAGTGGCCTTACATTTGGTGCAACAAACTTTTTAACTCCGCTAGTATTTTCGATACGAACTGATTTTTTAGTTCTCAAATAATCAACCATCATTTTCTTAACAATATCTGACCAAGTACCCGTAAGACTTTGTGTAACTTTGGTTCGCTGATCCTTAATCAACTCCTGACTTACAAAACTTAATACAAATCCTTGAGCGCCGCGACCAAGTTTTTGTCTTGAACTTAGTGAATTTACAATGAATACATTCTTTGAAAAATCTATAGTAGATTCTGCACCTTTGAGAGATGGGGTTCTTATTTTTAGATACAGATACTCTTGACCAATAATAGGACCAAAGGATGCTAAGTTCACAGAATCTTGTATCATAATAGTGCCGGTTATACATGAGGTTTCAATGTCTTCATATAAGGTTAGTCCCATAACAGAGGTTAGAAGATCAACACTTAACCCCGTTGAGGTGACCAACACCAATTGATCAATTTTAAAAGCACCAGCGCCTTCTAAGCCTTCAGCCATTACAGTAGACTCTCTCCCATCATTTCTTCAAATTCTGCAACAAAATCTTCAATATATCTTGCATCAAGAAGTCGAATCTTTCTTATATCGTCTTGCCTTTCCTCTTCATAATTCCAATTGGTTATAAGCGTTGCCGTCGGGTGGGAAGTATTATCCGTTCCAATATCAATCTTAATCGTGGTGTCCCCCGATACTTGATTTATTTCATAATGATGTGTGCCTTGAGGATTATCGTATTTGTCATTTATGTGTGTCAGGAATTGGTTGTTGTTCATGGGCCACTGATGATATCTATCAGTTATATCATTCATCATGAGAATAACCCAATGAAGTTGTGGATCATCATACAATTTATCAGCAATTATTTCTGGAGTTTCACCCTCTTTTACATCATAGGTGTCAAACACTAAAACATTAGATTTAACCTTAGAACGAATCGCAACTCTTTTTAGAAGGTTGGTGACCATTTTGAAATCACCATTACCAACGGAGTCATAAGGAATTGTGGGGAAAGATGAAAAATACATTAGTAGCCCTGCTCCACACGCGATTGGGTGATGATTTCCATTTCAGTAAACTTTAAAGAAATTTTGGTTGATTGTGGAGCTCCGCCAGCATATGCAACAAATTTATCACCACCATAACTAACATCCACGCTTTCCAATACGCATGTTCCTATTTTATTGAGGTGAGTATTCTGCGCGGTCTTATACATATATTCTATATCGAAAGTGCTGGGTATGCTCATTTCTCGCACACCGACTATTCCCCCACCAAGGAAATCAGCAGCCATTTGCATTTTAAATTCTTTTACAATCTTCTCTACTATTATTGATTCAGCTTCACTTTTGGGTATGAAATTAAATTCATACGAGAATGCTCGTCTGCCCATTGATCTAAACATCAGTTCCATTCTTGGTGTAATAACCCGTCCACGTTCAAGGGCAATCAATGCTTTGGCGCCGGGAGCAACGGTATCTAATGTGGTTTGAGCAGCTGTTGTTATCACAGATTTTACGCCTTCAAGTATCGAATTACCCATATTCCT
>DQKQ01000103.1 GCA_015660615.1 Flavobacteriales bacterium | reverse complement strand
GTTTTCAAAAATCTCCCGTGGAATAGATGCAAATTCGTCTGCGATAATGTCGTTTGCGCGCTGACCACGAATCTTGCTTCCGTCGCCCAGAGGTAAACAAGTTATAGTGCTATCTCCAATATGCATAACACATCGGTCAACGTCTCTTCTAGGGCCACTGTTAGAGCCGCACAGATCCCTCAAGACGGGCGCGTTCTTCCAAATGGTGTCCATATACTCAAACAAGACTTTAGACTGCCTAAAGGCCGCACCGACGACAATGATTTTCCGTCTGGGCATAAACAAAGCTCTTAGCAAAGGATACACAGAGAGTAAGAATGATTTACCCATACCACGACTACCGATAAGCATTGGAAACTTCTTGTTCCACACTTCTTGGAGTATGAGAGACTGAAAAGGAGATAGTTCAATATTAAGAACATATTTACAAACAAACGAAAAGTACTCTGGTCTCATCATGAGCCATGCTGTTCTCTCCAGCATCTTGTCTGGGTCGTCATCATGAAAAAGAAAATCCATAGGGTTGAATAAATCTTCTTCCCTTAGGTCTACGCCTAACCAAGCATCCTCTATAGTCTTTATTATGTTTTTTTCGCTCATATTTTTTTCAATAAGGTTTCTATAGAGTTTTTCCCTCTAATTAAAACATCAGCGAACCCATACTCTACCGCCTGCTCCCCACTGAGTATCCAGTCTTCTTTTACATTCAATCTACGCTTAAGTATAGATTTAATCTCTTCGGGTTTCTTGCCCTTAAAAGCTACGCCCTTCTTGCAGCACTTAGTATATATATCATACATTGCGTTTTTACTACGCTTAAGGGCCTCTGCGTTAGATATAAACTGTTTTGTCGTTCCGCTAAGCTCACAAGCCCCTTCGTGGATAACCCACTCACAGTTAGCGTGTGTCGCCCTGATACCTTTTCCAAAGACAGCCTGCGGGATTATACTTCCCATCGAAGATGCAGAACCATAGCAAATAAACAAAAACTTGCACTTGCTGGTTATGATTGCGTCATAGATAGCAAATCCGGCACTCTGGTCTCCGCCCACATTGTATTGATGTATAATAACCGGGTCAGAACTTAAAGATTCAAGCATTACTAGGTTCTTGATAAATGTTACCGCGTCTTTAGAAGACAGTCCATCATCATCTGCTGGAGAAAGGAATATTTCTCGCGTGCTAGACAAAACCCCATAGTCGTGCCAATTTGATAGCGCTGAATAATTAGCGGGTCTACTCATGAAACATCTCGTTTAACCTCTTAAAAATACTGCTAGCGACATAGAATCCGTTTGTCTTATCTCCACAAAACAAAATATGTACTCCATTCCATATCTGGTATTCCATAAGAGCTTTTAATAGATACTTCCCTGTGACTTTTCTCTCTGCTATTTTACTTTGCGTAAATTCAGGTCTTGTTTTCTTCATTTCCTCAGAAAAGATAGAGTTTGGATAATTAACCAAATCGTCCAAAGTAAACTCACAGATAATGAACTTAAAGGGAAACTCCCTCATTCTTTTCATCTCTTCTCCAAAAGCCCTTTTCTTCTTACCCAAGTTGGTAGCTATTTCTTCTACGCTAAACTTTCGCTCCATACAGACCATTTCTTCAAAGCCCTTAAGTGTGTAGTCGCCCGTCTTAAGCGTTTCGACACGCATACCGTCACATCGGTCGGATTTATTAAAAATCCAGCCACGCTGCTCTCTAGTGTCCTTAATGACCGTATAGTTGGGTATCTTCTTCTTAACCATCTATTAACCCCAATAAATAATATTCGTAGTGTTCTTCTTTACCTGTAACCTCTTTGTGGCAATTATAACAAAGGGATATTCCATTCCCTGTTTCATACCGTAAAGAAGATGCGCTCGCCCACTTTCTAATATGGTGTACGTACAGCTTTTTACGTCTGCCCTTAACACCTTTAGACTTGCACATCTTACAAGTAAACTTATCTCTCTTCAGAACATCAGTCCTGAACTTCTTGTAGCTTGGGTCTGAGTAGTTCCTCATCTAAATCTCCATCGATCATGCCATGTACTAGTTGTTCAAACGAAATTTCAGGTTCCCACTCAAGTTGGGTTCTTGCTTTCTCTGGAATACCTAACAGATAGTCAACCTCTGATGGTCTAAAGAACTCTGGGTCAATAAATACGAAATCTTCCCAGCCGCTTATTCCAGCTCTCTCAAAAGCAATATCTAAGAAATCTCTAACGCTATGAGTCTTTCCTGTTGCTACAACATAGTCTTCGGGAATATCTTCCTGTAACATAAGCCACATAGCCCGCACATAATCTTTCGCGTGACCCCAATCTCTCTGTGCGTCTAAATTTCCAAGTCTGAGCTTAGGAAAACGGGGAGTTGCTATCGCCTCCATAAACTGTCGTTCTCTCGGCATGCTAATATTCTCTTCCCCAATAGTAAGTCTACAGCCATAGGGTATTTCAGTAGAGTTATTTTTCTCCCAAGCTAAGAATCTAGCTATCCATTTAGTAATCTTTCTAGTTACGAAGTTTTCTCCTCGTCGCTCACTCTCATGATTAAATAATATACCACAACACCCAAATATCTCATAACTATCTCTATAGTTTCTTACGAGGTGATGCGCGGCCAGTTTAGCGATAGCGTAGGGTGACTGAGGAACAAAGGGCGTGTCTTCATCTTGATATTTCAATGTAGAGCTAGCTCCAACAAGAATATCCCCTACACTTGGGTCAGTTTCGGCGACTGAGTAGTTTTTACCAAACATTTCACTAGAGGATGCCTGATAAAACTTAATTTGTTCTCTTCTAGGGCACGCTCTGATCGCTTCTAAGATGTTTAAACATCCAGCGGCAGTTACGTCCCAAGTTAGCGTCGGCTGCTTAAATGAGGTACCTACGTGCGACTGCGCGGCAAGATTATATACTTCATCCGGCTCATGCTTATTAATAATGTCTGCAACGCAAAATCCGTCGGTAAT
>DQKQ01000027.1 GCA_015660615.1 Flavobacteriales bacterium | reverse complement strand
GTTTGAGAGGTGAATTTTTAATTAGAGAATGGGTAAGATTGACCCTAAGAAGAGAGTTATTAAAATGAAAGTAACTCGTCACCAACTTAGAAAGATTATTGCCGAGGCTCTAGTTCTAGACATTGATATTGGTGATGTAATACTCACTGGTAGATTTAAGAATAAGCGTACAGTAGTTAAAGAGATTGGTATTGATGACTTGGGTCAACCAACTGTCAACGGAATGAAAGCTCTTAGTTTTAGAATCGAAAAACTTATGCCTAAAGCAAAGTGGTCTAAGAGATCTCTGGCAGCAGAAGATAAAAAATGAAGATTACAGAAAGCCAATTAAGAAGTATTATTAGAGGAGTCTTAGTAGAACAAGACTGCGCTGATACGGATGACGGTTGCGTTAAGCAGAGCAACGGTGGTGAGTATGGTCCAACTGGAACCTGGTACATCTTGAATAATAAGAAGGGTGGAGTCTGGAAGAAAGGATTCAAATCTAAACAGTCTGCGAAGGATAGCCTTGGTGCAATGCACGCAAGGGGCGGGTAGAATCTCATTGAGAGAGATACTTAAAGACTAGATTCTATAAGGAGAAATTGTATGTTAGAAATCTTGAGTTCATGTTGGAGCTTGTTAGTTGGGCTTGGAGAAACCGGTTGGGGACTTCTCGCACTTGTTAGTACTTGGGCATGGGAGATGGTTTATCATCTTCACGTTTCCTCACCTCGATTAGAGGGTTTGTTGGTTGGTGTGGCATTAGCTTGGCTAATGCTTCGAAGGGATAGACATCCCTTACTCAGAGTGCTTAGCGCTCCTCTTAAGCTAGTGGTAGATATTCTAGATCTTGGCTGGGATCAAGTTACAGAAGTATGTAGCGACCTTTGGAATACTGCTCGTTCTTGGGTAACCGGTTCGTTTGGTTGGGTCCGTGATAGAATTACGGGACTTTACAATCGAATTATGGATATGCTTAGAGCTATTAAAGATAAGTTAACTAGAAAGAAGAACGACTAAGATGATAATCACCCGACGACGATTGGTTAAGTTAGTGAAAGAAGAAATGGCTCATCCTCGAGGAGACTTGGGGAAGAATATTGCTGACGTTGACTTTCCAATTGTCGTCGGGTATGAGGGCAAATCTGAAATTGCTTATGATAAAGATGAGCTAGATAATATCCTTGATGATATCGCGCCAAGAGGAATTGCTTACTCACTAGATTCGTTAGAAGATATGGAAGCCAAAGATGTTCCAGTGGGGGCCAGTATTGAGCAGATGGAGAATTTTCAGCTAAGTAAGGGATCCCTAAAAACGATGATAAAGAACTCGGTTCGGGCTAGCGTACTTGAACAAGTTGTTGGTTACCAAGCGCCAAGTGGAGCTGAGGAAGATGAGCAGGATGATTATCTAACCACAGGCCAAACGTCGATTGCTGCTAAGCCGCATAGCCAAGAAGAAGAACAGGCCGCTGATAGCAGCACAAGAGAATTAACTCAACAGCGCCAGCAACAGCTGGACAAAGATGATACAGTCACAGCCGATGATACAGGCAGACAACTACAAGATTTATTAAATCAAAAGAATGAGAGTAAAATGAAAATTACAAAGAGACAACTTAGAAGATTGATTAGAGAATCATGCGGTCTGGATGCAGCTCCAACAGAGGAGCTTCCTGAAATGATGCCCGCAGCAATACAACCCTCAACAGACGCAGTACCTGTTCCGGAAGACTATAACGTAGTCCGTGATATGCTGGAACAGAATCCTGAGATTGTTGACATGGGTATTTCTACAGTGATGGATATGGCTGGTACTGGATGCGAGCGTAGTACAGCACAAGGAGTCATCGATCATTTACAGGATATGGTTTTAAGCAGCGCACCTGCAGTAGAGCTAGAGCCCCAGGCCCCTGTACTACCAGTGTCTAATATGGAAATGATAAAAGGCCCTGGATTTATGTAATGAGAATAACTCGGCGGCACCTACGAAAGATTATTAAAGAAACCCTCCTCTTAGAGCAAGATGTTGAGGGTGCTGGTACTGCTGCAGTTGAAGCTTTCATCCTAAACGATCTACTAGAAGAAAATGAAG
This sequence comes from Flavobacteriales bacterium, assembly GCA_015660615.1. GTDB lineage: Bacteria > Bacteroidota > Bacteroidia > Flavobacteriales_D > Sanyastnellaceae > UBA974. The sequence continues at coordinate 1,863 of DQKQ01000027.1, read as the reverse complement.
AGATGACGCTAGAGGATATTCTAGAACAGTCTGACGGTGCAGGCTTCGATTCAAAAGAAGCAGAAGAAGTAATAGCTGAGCTTTTAGATAGTGGCCAGATTGTGGATGAAGACGGCACAATAACGCTAGCATGACTCCGGACGTCTACTTAGTCTGGTATCGAACAGCTGATGATCGGCAAGATAATCACGTCGGGGTTGCATACCGATGGGAACATGCTAAGACAATGGCTGAAAATTTATACTCTATTCAAAGGGGAATAGATAAGAAAAAAGAAGTTACGACTGGAGTTTCTCTCCTCGAATGTGGAACCCTATACACACGTAAGCAACCAAAGTCTAGATGGCAGATACTTCCCATTATGTCTATCACTGCACCAACTTGGTAGCTAAAAATAAAATTATTTTCTTTTGACAATCGTGCAAAAGAACAACGGTATGTGGTATAATATTATTGATGGTTGGGGTAGATGATCCTTTCCCTCCGCTCTTTAATATTTTTGATTTTGTGGGAGACACGGACCAGAGCTCTCTAGTCTAGATCACCGGGCATCCACCATAAGCAGTGAAGCGGTAATACCGCCTTAGCCAAGGCAATGGGGATGGCATGCCGGTTGCGGTTAGAGTCGTGGTTGCGTAAGCGTGGTCGAAGTACTGACCGTTTAGGCCGTGTCTAGCCAAGGAAGATGGGAACCTTGGTACTCTTTTATGGGGAGGCTCTGAGTTGGCGTACACTAACAACAAGGGGTTGAAATGCTGGAGAAACCTGTACGGGTGGACCTGGCTCAGCGATGGATCGCTGGCTGCACAAAGCTCTTTAGCGGGAGCGCGGTTGATAACGTAGGTTCGAATCCTGTCCTCCTCTTTCGTCTGCAAAAACACCAGGGAATGGCCCACCTTGGGATAAGAAAATTAAAAACAAAGGGCCACCCTTTTAACAGCGAAAAAAATGTCTAACTACGACCCAAATGTTCCGATGCTCCGGCAGCTTCTTGGTCTCCAAATTCTGGGGAAGCTTGAAGATGCCGGGTTCGCGGAGGAGCCACAAACGAGACCGCTAGCAAAACCCTACATGGCGGAAAAAATCTACGCTCGAGTGGACGGGCTACCACCAGGCATGAAGGTCCAAGTCTATACGACTGTCATTGGGGACAATGAAAACGTACCCGTCGAGGTACGTGCAAGTGGTAAGGATGCCATTCGAGTGGCAGCTGTATATGTGACCAAGGATGGAAAGACGAGGGGCCTTGGAAAGGAAATTCGGGTTAATCGGACTGGAAATATTGAAGACATTTGTGATCGTATGATCACCCGGATGCGAAAAGCATGGATGACTTGTAAGACACCGACTCTATGTAAGTGTGGTGCACCAAAGTTCGTCACTAAAAATAACAAACTAGCATGCGCTGAGCTTTGTTGGCTATCCGAAGAAGAAAAAAACAAACCATACAACCCGCCTCGAAAGAGGCCTTACCGTCGCCGATGGCGATAGGAGATCACATGGAAGACAAACTTATCCACATTTATCTGGACCGTAATCAGTGCGATTATTTCGACCTCAGTTACTTTGGCGAGGGAACGCTGGTATCTGCTGCTAGCGCAATTCTTGATTCAAAGCATAGTGGATACGACTCCTTCCACCGGTCTATTCTTGAGCCGCTAGGTGGCGAAAGAATCACCCTTACCAAGACTGAAGCTGATAATCCAGGATGGTATCTACTGGTTGGCTACACAACGAATGACTTTCAAGTATGGGCCCTCGAAAAAAATGCATAAGGAAAAATACGAGGAGCTGCTTCGAAGATTCTCTCAAGAACTTCATGAGGTTGGGGTTGGGGAAAACCTTAAGAGCCTTGTAAAAGAC
>DQKQ01000025.1 GCA_015660615.1 Flavobacteriales bacterium | reverse complement strand
TTCTATTAATGCCGCCCTAAGAGTTGTAATTAGCTCTCCTTGAGAACTCGTTTTTTGGAACATCTTTTCAGTACCCACTACAAAAACTTTAGGCCGTTCAAGGACAATTGGAATCCTTAATGGTGTAGATGTTAGACCTTCTAGTAATGGTTTAAGTGGACTTAGTATGTTTAGGACTTTTGAGAACGATAAAATGTCAACTTCAACGACAAGTTCGCTTCGAGTTGTCCCAGGAGTAAAGCCGTTAAGGGGGATTTCTACAATTCCATTTCCAGAAGTTTTTGTGGTACCTCTAACGGGTATTGCTCCTCTGTTGTATGAATATTTTAAAGGAATTCCAAAAACGCTATTGTTGTTAAAAAATGATGAGATAGTTACTTTGTCAGTATACCTGTTATTAAGTAAAAGCTTAATTTCATTTTTTTCGTGTGACAAGACAAGGCCGCTTATGGCATCAGACATTCCATTGAGTAATGCCCTATCTAGATCGAAATGGGTTCCATCATCACCCGTATAAGGATTTAATTCTCCGAGGTATTTACTCATGACGTCAAGCCCCATTAAATACCTCTCGATTGCTCCAGGAATTGCTCCTTCAGAGATTTTCCTTTCAGCATCTAAGTAATGTCCGTATGCTGATCCCAAAGCAACTTGTTTACGTTCAGCTAAAATTCTTGAGTACTCAGATTTAGAGAGACTGTAGTAAACAAAGACTTCCGTAGGGCTCTCATACGAGTCGATTAAATTAAATCCCTCGAGATCTTCAACAACTGTGGATTCTATGTTTGAAACGAAGCTCTCCTCGACCCAACTGTTTACTTGCAGGGTTGATAATAATGATGACGATGAGACCTTAACTCTAATTTCTCTTGCAAGCGAGTTGAGAGCGTTTTCTCGTGCAATTTCTGCTGCGTTATATGGAAATTCTTCTTTAGAAACACCTGCGATTCCTATATAGTAACTTGAGTTTATAGGTCTTTCTGTCGCCCAAACCGGTTTTTCCATATCCACCTTACTCAAGCTCGCACAACCTTCTAACCCTAAGATAATAAAAGAGGCAAAGATTAGTATGCTGATGGAGTGTAGACGTTGCTTCAAATTCCTTTACTTTACCTTACTTGTTCCTTAATGATGCTTTCAATTTCGCGTTGGATTTTCGAAGCTAAATTCTTGGTGATATCATCAACCATTATATTGTCGTTTTTTAAATTTTCTCTTTCTCCAATTAGACCTAGGAGCATATTGTGTCCACTACTTGAAATGTTAACTGACCCATTAGATTTTGCGGGGTAGAGCATTCTAGCATTACCTCCGTATTTTAAGTATCGAACATCGTCAGAAGAGTAAGATTCAATTGTTTTGCTAGATAATATTGCGCCTGTTTCCATCGAAACGAGCTTTAGGGTGAATGAAATTTCAACCTCAGAGGATTGATAAAATTCAGTGTAACCAACGGAGCGATATTTCGTTTCGTAGTGCTTTTTCCCCTCGGAATCGATAGTTTCTACACGATATTTTTCGTATCCGAGTTTATTGTCGTGTCGTAGAGGCGTTGTTGAAACTGAACATCCTGTTACAGTCCCCTTTAAAATCGCCTTAACGCCAAGTAGTGAACCTATTTCTAGTTCTGCTCCAGATGTCAGTCCGCTGAGCTCTAATTGTTGTTCTTGGAGTATTAAGTCAATCGATTCTCTATCTACAACGACAAGGAAAGGGTCGGTAGATCCCATCAGGTTTTGTTCTACATAAGAGCTAAGCTTAGTACTGATATTACGTCTGTTAGAACCGTTCTTGAAAGACATAAGAGCAATCGTGAAGCGTCCTAGTTCTAAAGCTTCGTCACGTCTTTCAGAAGCGTCTTTAAAAATCTCATCGCGGTTAACTACATTTGAGAAAGCTTCATATGCAGTACGAAATAGTTTGTCGTCCATTGAAGTCATAGCTAGATCGTAAGCTGGTGTGCAGAAGGCGTAATCAGCAAGTGAGGCGGCATCTTTAAAGCCAGGTACGAGAGATGTAATTTCCTCTAACAGTTTGAGCGCCTGGTTGTATTCTAACTTTTCAAGGTGTGAGGTCGCGACAGTGTATAAATCTTTAACATGGTCGTTTTTCACAGCCTCGTATTGAGCTTTTTTCGAGTCAGGAAAGTTGAGAGATACACCTAAAGCATGTACCTTGTCATAGAACGATTCAGCATTCTTAAAGTTACGTATTGCTGACTCCTTTTCGCTGCGTAGAATAGCTTCTTCGAATAAGGCTAGGTGTCGGGAAAGTATTATTTGGCCTGTACGATTGAGACCAGATAGAGCATCTAAGTTTGCTGGTTTTTTCTTGAGAGCAGTGGAGTAAAAGTCTGCGGCTTGGTCTATCATTCCGGCGGCTTCCATCTTAGCTCCACGCTTGACGTATGCCTTAGCTCCTTTACAGCTATTTAGTGAAGCGCTAAGGGTAATAGCAGTCAGTACTATTATGAAAGGTGAAATAAAATTTTTCATTTGTTGTAATTTTACTTGCAAGATATGCTTTTGTAGGTTTTGTATTGATTTTGGGTGAAAACAATTTGCGTGCCATATCTTGCTGAGTTAAATATTGATAATTAAAGTTTAGATGAAGTCTATTTTAGTTTTAGGAGCAGGAAGGTCTTGTAGTACTTTAATCAAGAGGCTTTTAGATAGGTCTGAGGAGTGTGGCTGGAAAGTAATTGTTGGAGATATTGATCTTTCTGTAGCTCAACAAAAAGTGAGCGGTCATGATAGGGGGGAAGCTTTTCAATTATCTGCTATTGATAATATTGAGAGAGATAAGAGGATATGTGAGGCGGATCTTGTAATGAGTATGGTGCCAGCATTTTTACATGCCAGTGTTGCTAAAGTTGCTATTGCTGCAGGAGTGCCTGTGATTACTCCTAGTTATTTGAGCGATGAGATGAAGTCCCTCGATGAAGCTGCTAAGGAGGCTGGTGTTTTAGTTCTTAATGAGATAGGTCTTGACCCGGGGATTGATCACATGAGTGCCATGAAGGTTATAGATGAGATTAAGTCTGATGGGGGTGTGATGAAGGGATTTGAATCGTATTGTGGTGGCCTTGTCGCTGAGGAGTCGGACAACAATCCTTGGCATTACAAGATTTCGTGGAATCCGAGGAACATCGTGCTTGCTGGTCAGGGTGGTTCAGCAACCTTTAAGGATGCGGGGAGAGTGAAGCTCGAACCTCCACATAGAGTGTTTCGCAGACTTAGGGCGATTGAGGTTGAGGGTCAGCTCTATAAAGGTTACCCTAATCGTGACTCCCTTGCATATGAGGAGATTTACAATCTGCCTGATATGGAGACCTTGATAAGAGGGACTCTGAGAGTGGATGGGTTTTGTAGGTCGTGGGATATTTTAGTTCAGCTAGGTATGGTTAGGGATGACGTGAAGCTGGTTTGGTCTAAAGATATATCATGGAGCGAATGGACGAGGTCATTTTTACCTTCTAAAACTGCGGGAATGACGGTTTCAGAAGCCATTAATGCAACTGTGATAAGCGACCACGAAACTAACGAAAGATTAGAGTGGTTAGGGCTTTTCGACACGGAAGTGGGTCCGGAAATTACAGAAGGAACACCTGCAGAAATAATCGAGGCACTCCTTGTGAAAAAGTGGGCCCTAGAGGATGGCGATAGGGATATGATTGTGATGTGGCATCGATTCGAGTTCGAGAAAGACGGCAAACGATACGCTAGAACTTCTGAGTTTTTCTTAGAAGGTCGAGGCACTACGTATACTGCTATGTCTGACACCGTAGGTTTACCTATGGCAATTGCAGCTGAACATATGATGGTTGGTGGAGGATTCGGGAGTGTGGGTGTAGAAATTCCAGTAACTTCTAACTATTATGATGTGGTGCTCCCTAAATTAGAGGAGTTCGGGGTTGTGTTTAAAGAGTCTCAAATAGAACTATAATGATGATGTTTTCTGCTATATCTGTAACACCTTGGTGGTGTTTTGCGTGCCTCATTTGCGGAGGAGCACCGGATTGGCCAGAAAACGGGTTGGCGACACGAGAGGGGGTTGAAGATGCTTTAGAGTGGAGACTAGACAGAGGGGCTGGGTCCTGTGAGGAGTATATGCCTGCAATAGATGCTTGGACTTTAGAATGGATTGCTGAGAGTGATGAGATTAGGGTAGAGATAGACACGGAGGAGTGGCCAGTTTTTACATCTGAGCCACTGTTACAAGGCACGCTTATTCAAATTATGGCACTTGAACAGTTAAAGGGTTTAGATTTCAATGAGGGACGTATTTTGAGAAAGTTGAAAAGGTATGCTCGCAGAAGTGAAGGTGGTATTTCGGAAGAGTTGAAATTAGTGTTCAAGGAGAATAAGAATTTGCAAGGCGATTAAACAGTCTTGATGGATTTTATTTAGTTAGTTAGCAATGGGAGGGTTTTAGAATTAATTTCGCGGTATGCGCAGTTTCGATATACCAGATTATTTTAGAAGTCCCATCATTAGTAAAGTGAAGGCGAGGAGGAAAGAGTTGGATTCGAGAAAGGTGGATTTTACGCCAACTTTACTGGATTTCGGGAATGTGAAAATTCAACTGGCAAGACATTTCGGATTTTGTTTCGGAGTAGAAAACGCAATTGAAATTGCCTACAAAGCGATCGTAGAAAATCCAGACAAACAGATTTTTATTTTAAGCCAAATGATTCACAATCCAGAAGTGAATGAAGATCTTGAGAGTCGAGGAGTGAGGTTTCTTATGGACACAATGGGCCGCGAAATAACATCTATTAGCCAAGTTACAGCTGATGATGTTGTGATCATCCCGGCTTTCGGAACGACATTGGAAATGCAAGATAAGCTCCGTGAAATCGGTGTAGATATAAGTAAATATGATACAACATGCCCTTTTGTGGAGAGGGTATGGAAGAGATCTGAGCAATTAGGTGGAGATAGTTTTACAGTAATAATTCATGGGAAACCCGATCACGAAGAAACGAGGGCTACATTCTCCCATGCTTCGAAAAATGGTGCGGCTTTAGTGGTGGAAGATTTAAATGAGGCGCAAGCTTTAGCAAAGATGATGGTGGATGGTTCAGAGGGGTTCGATCAAATGTTTAAGGGACGCACGAGTGAGGGATTTGATTTTAATAAAGATTTGCAAAATATCGGTGTAGTAAACCAAACAACAATGATAGCTTCCGAGACGCAGACGATAGCTGATATTTTAAAAGAGGCCTCAAAAGAATTTGCAAATACGCGAGATACACTTTGCTACGCTACTAATGATAATCAAAGGTCGACAATTGGAGCTTTGGATGAAGGTGGAGCGGATTTAGTGGTGGTAGTTGGAGGGTATAATAGTTCTAACACATCACATATTGTGGAAATTTGTGAAAAAGTTAAGCCCACCTATTTTGTTCGAAACGAACTCGATTGGGGAGACAACGGTGAACTAAATCATTTCGATATTCACAAACAGAAGATTGTAGTTACTGAGGGATTTCTGTCAGAAACGACTGGTTTTAAAGACGTTCCTACTATTCTACTCACAAGTGGTGCATCTTGTCCGGATGCTTCTATGGAGCGAGTTCTACATAAGATATTAAATAGTTTCCCCGGTGGAAAGGATGTGGATTCAGTGTTGAATATTTGGGCAAATAAGAGTAGTTAAGACTTCTGCTTACTCGTAAATTAGCCACTATGGAAGCACCTAAGCTTCGAGGGATGTTCCGCAATGTGAGAACCAAGCCTCGATCATTCGTTTTTAAGTCTCGACATCTTTCCGATGATCCTCCTCAATGGGGTGAGCGCAAGCGTAGGATAGAGTCTGAGGTAGCGAAGGAGCGCGGAGAGAAAGTTCCCGAGCACAAGATGGCTTCTAATATAAGATTCAGAAAAGGAGGGTCGGTGAGAAAATCCGCTAGAAAAGCAAATATCAGGGTGATTTTAATAGGGGTAGTTTTGTTATGGATAACGTGGAAAATGATTGTTTGGGCTGAAACAACGGAATTCGGAAAAATGTTAGAATTTATTAGAGATAATGGATGATTTAATTGTTCAATTATCTGACCATGTAGCAAACCAAATCGCAGCTGGTGAGGTTGTGAATAGACCTGCTTCTGTAGTAAAGGAATTGGTGGAGAATGCCGTGGACGCTGGAGCTACGGATATCGTGGTGGTTGTAAAAGATGCAGGACGAACTCTAATTCAAGTGATTGATAATGGACTAGGAATGGGGGAGATGGATGCAAAGAAGTGTTTTACACGCCACGCAACTTCAAAGATTACTTCTGCAGACGATTTATTGTCACTTGTTACTAAGGGTTTTCGAGGGGAAGCTCTTGCTTCGATAGCAGCGATATCACATGTAGAACTTAAAACTCGTGAAACAGGTGCTGATTTAGGAGTTAAGATTTCTGTCAGCGGTGATGAGATTAGTGATATTGAATCGGTGGCATGTTCTGAAGGGTCTTCATTTTCAGTAAAAAACCTTTTCTATAATGTTCCAGCTAGGCGTAATTTCCTTAAGTCTGATCAAGTAGAACTAAGACATATCGTAGATGAATTCCAAAGGGTAGCGATGGCTCATCCTGATTTGAGTTTCAGGCTTCAAAGTAATGGTGGCGATCTTTTCAACCTTAGACCTGGCGCTTTAAGAAAGAGAGTGGTATCTATTTTCGGTGTTAAGCACGACGAGAGGCTAGTCCCTGTTGAGGAAGAAACAGATGTAGTAAAAATTCATGGATTCGTCGGAAAGCCCACTTTTGCGAGACGTACTAGAGGTGAACAATTTTTATTCGTAAACGGAAGGTTCATCAAGCACCCGCTAATGCATCGAGCTATTATGAGTGCGTATGAAGGCGTTCTTAGTCCTGGTAGCTTTCCGTTGTACACGATTTTTCTCGTTGTGGATCCTTCTAAAATTGATGTAAATATTCATCCCACGAAGGTGGAAGCTAAGTTTGAAGAGGACCAAATCATTTTCCCCATACTTCGCTCCGCCATAAAACGCGCACTCGGAAAACACAACGTAGCTCCCTCTTTAGATTTCGAATCGGAACTCAGCATTTCCTTAGATCCTCCACCTACAGGAGTATTTGTAGATGAACCTAAAGTTAATATTAACCCCAACTATAACCCATTTATTTCGGGGGGCTCTACACTTAAAAAGAGAAATCCTGAAACCTCGTTCGGGGGATTTGAGATAAGCTCAGAAAAGGAACTTGACAGCTTGTATCAGATGTTTGGTAGCGAGGGAGAAATTGGCTTTGCTAAAGAAAGTTTGGTAGAGGAAAAAGCTCCTAATATGTTTTTGTTAAGCTCTCGTTTTATAGTAACAGAAAGTAATCAAGGAGTAATTATTATCGACGCTAGGCGAGCCCATGAAAGAATCTTGTTCGAGCAATATCTTCGAGCAGGGCATGGAAAGGGATCAAGTCTGGGCCAAAAACTACTCTTTCCAGAACCGATTACTCTCTCAAAAGCTGATACGGATTTGCTTTTAGGGGCATCGGAAATTCTTATGATGTTTGGTCTTGAGTTAGAAAAGTCAAATACGGGGGCAGTGGACGTTGTGACTGTTCCTTCCGGGCTCGCGGGGAGATTGCAGGATTGGATTGATTCCGTTTTAGGAGCGCTAAAGGACGGGACTTGGAGTGATGAGGAGGGGAGAAGGGAGAAGCTTGCTCAGGCGGCGGCTCAGGCGGGAGCTTTGAAACTTTCAGAAAAAAATAATATCAGCCTTACACATGAGGAGATGGTAGATCTTGTCTCTAAATTGTTCGACTGCGATTCCCCAGCTATAGATTCAAGAGGGAGAGCCGTATACACATTATTCTCTCTTGAGAATATCGAAAAAATATTAAAATAAAGCAGACTATGTTAGACAGAATGACACCGGTAGTTAAGAATTTAGTCATAATTAACGTATTGGTTTTCCTTGCCCAACAAGCATTTCCTCAAATGCAGTTTTGGTTTATGGGGCACTACCCACTTTCTCCAGATTTCTACCCATGGCAGATGGTAACTTACATGTTTATGCATGGTGGTTTTACGCATATATTATTTAATATGTTTGCACTTGTGGTTTTCGGTAGTGCGCTTGAAAGGGTTTGGGGTCAGAAGAGGTTTTTTATCTATTATATGGTCTGTGGTATAGGCTCTTTTTTCCTTTATGAATTCACAGTAGGTTTAAACATATATAGCCAAATTGATTCTTTCGACCCAGGTGTAGATATGGGCTGGGTTTTAGGTGCCAGTGGTAGTGTTTTCGGTTTGTTACTTGGGTTTGGTATGCTATTCCCAAATACACAGCTTATGCTTCTTTTCCCACCTATTCCTATAAAAGCGAAATACTTTGTTATGGGATATGGTGCGATAGAACTGATGACTGCTTTCCAAAACAATCCTGGGGACAACGTCGCTCATTTCGCCCATCTTGGTGGGATGTTGATCGGATACTTTATGATCAAGAAGTGGCAGCGTGATAGAACTAATTTTTATTAATTTACAGTATGTGGGAAGATATTAAGAAAAGCTGGAATACGGGTGGGATGCTATACAAGTTGATTTGGGTAAACGTTGTTGTTTTCGTTGTAATAAATTCAGCAATTATTTTTACTCAACTAACGGACATTCAACTTCCAGCTAATGCATTGGGTGGATTCAGCTTATTTACTACAGCCCACCTTCCAACGTTACTTTATAGACCGTGGTCGATTCTGACTCATATGTTTGCACATAAGGAAATATTCCATCTCTTATTCAATATGATGCTTCTGTGGTGGATGGGGCGAATGTATGTTTCTGAAGTGGGTTCAAGAAGATTACTCAGCACATACATAATGGGTGGACTGGCGGGTTT
>DQKQ01000239.1 GCA_015660615.1 Flavobacteriales bacterium | reverse complement strand
TGGTACTGCTGTATTAGATGACTGTGGCGTTTGTGGTGGAGACAACTCCTCTTGTACTGGATGTATGGACGAATTGGCCACTAACTTCGATAGTGATGCTACAATACCAGATAATGACTCTTGTTGTTATTTAGTTATTACTTCAGCATCTATAACTTATAACGACTGGGGTATAGGGTTAGGAACTGTGGTTACAGAAGGTGGGGTTGGTGAGGTAACAATTGTTTGGACAGATGCGGATGACGTGGTTGCTACTAACACTGATTCATTGGCGTATTCTGCCTATACAGTTACTGTAACTGATTCAAACGATTGTACAGTTTTAGTAGATGCAACGCAGACCGCATTGAACGATATAGATCCTCTAGCATTCGGTCTTTTCCCGAATCCTACAACAGGAGCGATCACATTGCAGGTTAGCACAGAGATGCATGATGTGAACTTGCAGGTTTTTGATGCTACTGGTAGAGTTGTATTTACTCAAAGCAATTTGATTGTTCAAGGTTCTATAAGCCTTGATTTTTCTAACCTGTCAACTGGAACATACACGATAATGCTCAATAATAATAATGGAGTGTCTGTTCGTAGACTATCTATTCAGCATTAATTCTTTAGAGGCAGGTTCCTCTATATTGATTGTAAGAAAATAAAAAAAGCTCAGACCATTTAGGTTTGAGCTTTTTTCTTTAACAAGAATATTTTATTTGAGTTCTAGGAAACTGAGCTATTTATTAAATGCCTGAATTGCCTTCCTTGTAAAATCACTTAAGACTAAGCGACCAGAGATAGCAGCACGATCATTGAGCAGTGTATCCCAACCCTCAGTACCTGACCAAAGAACTTTCTTTAGTTCATACATAGCGGCAGGAGAGCTTGACGCAAGTTGTTTGGCCAATGTGTCAATAGCAACATCCATTTTTTCGGAAGAGTCAAACACCTCAGAATATAGTCCGTATTGTGCCGCCCAATCAGCTGTTTTCCAGGATGAGGAATCTATAGTTAGTTGAGAAAAACCAGATGTGCCAAGCTTACGCTCTACAGCTGGTCCCACAACAAATGGTCCTATACCTATAGCAAGCTCAGATAATTTTATAGAAGCGAATCTAGTTGCGAAACAGTGATCTGCTGCGGCTGCAAGGCCAACACCGCCACCAACGGCTTTTCCTTGTACTCTGCCTAAAACAAATTTAGGACAGGTTCTAATCGCATTTATAACGTTAGCAAATCCACTAAAGAATTGAATACCTTCAGTCTCATTGTTAATGGCCAATAATTCATCAAAGCTTGCTCCAGCACAGAAAGCTCTATCTCCCTCAGATTTCAGAATAATTACACGAACGTCCTTCGCTTCACCTGCATTGCGGATAGCATCAGATAGTTTACTTAGTATATTCCTAGGTAAACTGTTAGAAGCTGGGTGGAAAAACGTTATAGAGGAAATGCCATTGTTTACTTCAGACTTAACGAAACCATCACTTATGGAATTCCCTGAAGTACTCATTATGATCTGTCGGAAAGTGATACAAAAGGTCTTGCGTTAGCTCCTTGGTATACCTGACGTGGTCTTCCAATAGGTTCAGACTGTTCAGTCATCTCTTTCCATTGTCCAATCCATCCTGGCAGACGACCTAAAGCGAACATGACGGTGAACATATCAGTTGGTATACCTAATGAACGATAAATTATTCCAGAGTAGAAATCTACGTTAGGGTATAGGCCTCTCTCAACGAAATACTCATCGTTCAGAGCTACTTGTTCTAACTCTTTAGCGATATCTAAAATAGGATCGCTTACTCCGAGAGCTTCCAGGACTTCATCTGCAGCGACCTTAATAATAGTAGCTCTAGGGTCGAAGTTTTTGTAAACACGATGACCAAACCCCATTAATCGGAAACTGTCGTTTTTATCCTTTGCTTTGTCTATCCACTTCTGGAGACCACCACCATCGCGACGAATCTGCTCTAGCATCTCAATAACAGCTTGGTTAGCTCCTCCGTGAAGCGGACCCCAAAGAGCTGCAATACCAGCTGAAACAGAAGAATATAAATTAGCTTGAGAAGATCCTACAACACGTACAGTAGCGGTTGAACAGTTCTGCTCGTGATCTGCATGAAGTATAAGTAACTTGTTGAGCGCACGCTCGACAACGTCATTCACTTTGTAATCCTCCGTAGGTAGTCCAAACATCATTTGAAGGAAATTCCCACAGTAGCTCAGATCATTGCGAGGGTACATTGTAGGCAGACCTTTATTATGCTTGTAAGCTTTAGCGGCAAGTGTAGGAAGCTTAGCGATTAAGCGGTGCATCGTTTTCTCAATATCAGTAACTGATCTATTTGAATTTTGAGATTCAGGGTAAAAAGTGGATAGACTAGCTATCATAGAAGATAACATTCCCATAGGGTGAGCCCCCTGAGGAAAAGCGTCAAAAAAACGCTTCATATTTTCATGAACTAGTGTGTGTTGAGTGATAGACTCATTGAAGTATGCCAATTCATCTCTATTCGGCAGTTCTCCGTAAACAAGTAAATATGCAACCTCAAGGAAAGTAGCGTTTTCAGCAAGCTCTTCAATGCTGTATCCGCGGTATCGTAGAATACCATTCTCACCATCTAAGTAGGTGATTGAGCTTTGTGTGGAACCTGTATTTTTAAACCCAGGATCAATAGTGATGTAACCGGTAGTAGCACGAAGTGTACTTATGTCAATAGCTTTTTCGTTTTCAGAACCAGTAATAACAGGGAGTTCAATTTCCTTTCCGTCAAGAATTAGTTTTACTGTATCACTCATTTTTTCGCTATTTATTTTTCAGTTGTGTGCCAAAGATGTCAATGTCCACCAAAAAAAGCGGGATGCAAATATAACAAAATCAACAGCCTAAATGCAATAACTTAAAGCAAAAGAGTTTATCACCAAGTGCCAACAAAATCAGAAGAGTATTTATCCCACATAGGTTGCATTTTTTCTTTTGGGGTATCACTCTTAAAAACATCGTTAAAAAATGTAAGCAAAACCTGAAGTTGACGAGGCTGCTTGTATCCGGAAATAGGTGCTATAACATTCAAATCTTCATCGAAATAAACTATAGTAGGGTACGCTGAGACCTTTAATGCTATGGATAGTTGGTGTACTCCATTGCGTCCTTTGCTATTGGGGTTGTAATTGGGATTGCTGTAAACCTCTCCTTTAAATGTTGTAGGGTCTGGGCTTTCAGCGTCAAATTTCACACAGTAATAATTTTTATTTACGTATTCAATTAAGTTCTTATTTGTAAATGTATTCGCCATCATCATCTTACAGGGTCCACACCATTTGGTGTATACATCCATCATGACTTTGCGTGGTTCATCTTTGAGCGCTTCGGTCACTTCTTCAACAGTCATCCAATTTATTTTTGCTTCCTGAGCATTAAATTCTAAGTTAGAAAACCAAACCAGTGCTATAGAAGCAATTAAAAGACGCATCATTAATTATTTTTTATAAGGTTGCAATTTACAAAATAAAAAAGATGGAAGATGTTTATTACATTCATAGTTGTATTTTGCAAAGAATTAAAAATTAAAAATCATGTCTTCAGCATCAATACCGGCCCACCAGAAAGAATTATTTGGCCACCCAATAGGTCTTTACGTATTGTTTTTCACAGAAATGTGGGAGCGTTTTTCATACTACGGAATGAGAGCTATCCTCGTGTTGTACTTGGTTACGGAGACTAAAGAAATTAACCCAGGGTTAGGTTGGACTGATGGTGATGCGCTTGCTCTATACGGTTGGTACACTATGATGGTATACGTCATGTCTGTTCCTGGCGGATATATCGCAGACAAATTTTTAGGACAAAAGAGATCCGTCCTCATCGGTGGTATCCTCCTTTTAATAGGTCACAGTACTCTTGCGATTGAGCAAATGTGGGCTTTTTATAGTGGTCTGGTTTTTATTGTCTTGGGGGTAGGTATGTTAAAACCAAATATCTCAACTATGGTTGGGGGGCTTTATAAGCAAGGAGATATCAGAAGAGATAAAGGATTTACAATATTCTATATAGGTATTAATGTAGGTGCGTTTTTATCGAGTTTAATAGTTGGGTATGTAGGTGAGGTTCATGGATGGCACTATGGATTTGGTCTAGCTGGTATAGGAATGGGTTTAGGGCTGTTGCAGTATGTGTTTGGTCTTAAGTACCTCAGTCAAGTAGGGAACTATTTAGGAGACTCTAAGGATGAAAAAGAGGTTATGAAAGCTCCCCTTACTAAAGTAGAGAAGGATAGAGTTGGCGTTCTTTTAATCTCATTCCTTTTAGTGATATTGTTCTGGGGAGCATTTGAACAGGCGGGAGGTTTAATGAATATCTATACAATGGAGAAGACTGATAGATTGATTGGAGATTGGTTAGTGCCTGCTTCATGGTTCCAGTCAATCAATGCTATGTTCATCATTTTCTTTGGAACTACAGTTGCTTTATTTTGGGCGAATAGGAAGTTAAAAGGCAAGGTTTCATCCTCTCTATTTAAAATGATTATTGGATTAATCATTATGGGTATTGGCTTCTTCTTTATGACTGGGGCGACTGCTCAGTACGAAGCTACAGGTAGTTCAGCTATGTACTGGTTAGTATTTGCATACTTGTTTCATACGATAGGAGAGCTTTGTTTATCTCCAGTAGCATTGTCATTTGTCACAAAACTTGCTCCTGTAAAATACGCTTCGATAATGATGGGTATATACTTTGCTATGACAGGGTTTGGGAGTAAGCTAGCTGGTCTTTTAGGAGAGTGGTCTTCAAGTTTAGGCGAGTTCACAATCTTTACAGGTATTGCTGTAACATGTGTAGGCATAGGATTACTAGTTTTACTTATCAGGCCAAAGCTTGAGGCTTTAACTCACGGTGTAGAGGATGAAGAAGCTGTACTGAGTTAAATAATAATTGAAATAAAAAAATCGGGGTGACTTTGCAATTGCAGAGTCACCCCGATTTCGTTTTAATAAACTTACTACTAGACGCCTTAGAAATTTTCCTTCACGAAATCCATCATCATATTGAAAAGATGTATTCGCGTATTTCCCCCGTATATACCGTGGTTGCGATCTGGATAAGCAAAGAAATCGAAATCTTTATTTGCATCCACTAAAGCGTTCACCATCTCCATAGAATTTTGGAAGTGGACGTTGTCATCACCTGATCCGTGAACGAGTAGAAGGGCTCCTTCAAGTTTATCAGCGTGGTTTACCGGGCTGTTGTCTTCGTACCCGCTCTCATTTTCTTGAGGCGTTTGCATAAATCTCTCAGTGTAAACGGTGTCATAGTATTTCCAGTTTGTGACTGGAGCAACTGAGATGCCAGCGCTATAAACTTCAGCCCCTTTAGTCATGCAAAGTAGCGTCATAAACCCACCGTAGCTCCATCCTTGAATTCCTATTCTATCAGCATCTACGTATTCTAGGTCACCTAAGTATTTAGCGAAATCAATAAAGTCCTCAGTCTCTAATTTCCCCAATTCTTTATATGTACTGTGCTCGAATTTGCGTCCCCTAAGAGGAGTTCCTCTTGGATCGACCGATACCACGATGTACCCTTCTTGAGCTAAATATTGATACCACATAAGGTTTGATCCACCCCAACTATCTGTAACGGTATTGACTCCGGGGCCTCCGTAAATGGCTACGTAAACGGGGTATTCTTTAACAGCGTCAAAATCAGGAGGTAAAATCTTCCAACAATTTAGCTCAGCTCCAGAAGAGTTAGTAAATGAAAAGAACTCTTTTTCAGAGTAGTCATATTCGCTGAGCGTGTTTCTAAGATCCTCATTGCTTTTTAATGTTCTAACAACGTTGCCTTTTCTATCTATTAAGGTGTAGATAGGAGGAGTGTTGGCATCGCTGTGGTTGTGTATTCTATAGGAGAAGTTGGCAGAGACGTCTGCACTGTGATGTCCTGGTGTGTCGTCTAAAGTTATAATATTGCCTTTAAAATCAACAGAGTGTAGGTGTTGTTGAGTTGCTCCTTTCATAGATGAGCTGAAGTAAATTTTCTTTTTAGATTCGTCATAACCCATGAATTCAACAACGTCCCATTCTCCTTTCGTTAATTGCTTCACTTTACCATCATACCCAAATTTGTAGATGTGGTTAAACCCGTCTCTTTCACTAGTCCAAAGAAAGGATTTTCCATCTTTCAAGAAGATGAGATTATCGTGGATATCTATATATGTTCTTGTTGTTTCTTTGAAAACCTCTTTACTGCCTATGCGATTGTTAGACAATTCACCTTCTGTAATGTAAAATCTCAGATCGTTTTGGTGTCGGTTCATAGTTAAGATGCATAGTTGTTCAACATCTTTAGTCCAAAAGAATCTAGGTAAGTAATACGCATTCATATTAACTGCCACGGCGTGATTAATCCCAGTGCTTAAATTGTGGATGTACACCTGCACCTCACTGTTTACTTCCCCAGCTTTAGGGTACTTGAATGTGTTGAGTGCGGGGTATAGTCCACCGTACATAGTCATGTTCATCTCCTTAACGGCACTTTCATTAAACCTGTAATAAGCGAGTCTCTCACCGTCAGGCGACCACTTCATTCCGTTGTCATCACCGAATTCCTCTTCGTAAACCCAGTCAGTAGCTCCGTTGATAATGCTATTCGCAAGTCCGTCAGTTGTTACTTGTGTTTCCGTTCCGTCGATAAGGTTTGCAATAAAAACATTGTTATTTCTTACAAATGCAACTTTATCTGCAGAAGGAGAGAATGTCGCAAGGCGCTGTTGGCCTTTTGAGAAATCTGTTAATGGTTTAGCTAGCTCTTTTGAATGGGTATCGTAGATGTAGAAATCTGCATAAAACGAATGTCTATATAGTTGGTTCGTGTTTGTTGTGAGAAGTATGAACCTCTCGTCAGCACTGAATAAGTAGTCATTAATGTATTCTCGGGCATCTTCAAAAGCTTCAATTGAAGTAACGATGGTTTTTACCTTCTTGCCAGATTCGTAGGAATACTTAACGATTGAAGATCCTTCATCTTCATCAAAATCACTCGTAGTGTAATGAGTCCCGCTTGCCATAGATCTTACTCCCCAAACGCCTTCTGATCGGAATTCTCCGCTCCAGATTTTTTCGTTTGAGAAAGTTTGGGCTGAAGAAGAAAAGCACAAAAGGAACGTGCTTAAAGCAAGAGACAATGTGACTGTCTTTGAAAAATATTTGTGCATCTGAAATATCATATTAATTGGGGGTTACTTTTGACAGCGTACAAGATAGTAAATCGATAACGTCTAAGAGCACTGCATATGAATTATAGAAATATTTTTCAAAATATTTTACCTCCCGAAAGGCTGCATTTTGATGGTGATATCATGGAATTTCATTCGAAAGATGAAACTGAAGACTTGCATTTTAGACCTGGAGTGGTTGCGGAACCGGTATCTACAATGGAGGTTTCTGCATTAATTAGGATGGCTTTCGAGCATGAAGTACCAGTTACAGCTGGAGGTGCAAGAACTGGACTTAGTGGTGGGGCTCTTGCAATTAAAGGAGGCCTTGTGTTGTCGTTAAGGAGAATGAATAAGATTTTACTTATAGATGAGAAAAATCACCAAGTGATTGTTGAGCCTGGAGTTATAACTGAAGTGCTCCAAAACGCGGTTTCCGAGAAGGGTCTCTTTTACGCAGTCGACCCTGCTTCTCAAGGAACTTGTACTATTGGGGGTAATATAGCCGAGAATAGTGGGGGCCCAAGGGCTGTGAAGTATGGTGTAACTAAGGATTGGGTTTTAAACCTAGAGGTGGTGCTTCCTGATGGTCGCGTTATAGAAACGGGTGCAAACACGTTAAAAAACAGTACGGGGTATAACTTAACGGGGCTTATTGTAGGGAGCGAGGGGACACTGGGTGTGGTCACTAGAGCTACTCTTAAACTTCTGCCATTGCCTAGATTTCAAGCTCTCATGCTTGTTCCATTTACAAGTATCACTA
Source organism: Flavobacteriales bacterium (assembly GCA_015660615.1). Classification (GTDB taxonomy): domain Bacteria; phylum Bacteroidota; class Bacteroidia; order Flavobacteriales_D; family Sanyastnellaceae; genus UBA974. The sequence continues at coordinate 2,189 of DQKQ01000239.1, read as the reverse complement.
ACGCATGTAAAACCGTGTCCGAAATTTTCAGAGCTGGTGCGATGCCAAGCGCAGTTGAGTTTATGGAGCATGATGCTATGGTTCTGACTCAAGAATTTACAGGTAATAAAGAAATATCTATTGATCCAACCGATAAAGCATATTTATTGATTGAAGTGGATGGCTTTGATGAGTCTGAGATTATGCCTCAGTGCGAAAGGATACTTTCAGTTTTAGAAGAAAATGGTTCGGGTGAAGTTCTATTTGCTCAGTCGGATTCGGAGAAGGAACAGCTCTGGTTTTTAAGGAGAAGGGTAGGAGAGGCGGTCAAGGCGGCGAGTATTTATAAGGAAGAGGATACAGTAGTCCCACGCGGGATGTTGCCTGATCTGATGCTGGCAGTGAAATCAATCGGGGAGAAATATGGATTTAGATCTATTTGTTATGGTCACGCTGGAGATGGAAATCTTCACATAAATATCTTAAGGGACGATTTAAGTGATCAGTTTTGGTCTGTAGAATTAAATAAAGCTATTCGGGAATTGTTTGATGTAGTTGTAGCGATGGGAGGCACTTTAAGCGGTGAACATGGCATAGGCTTAGTCCAAAAGGACTTTATGGACATAGCTTTCTCCCCTGACGAGTTATCTGTTTTAAAGATGATTAAAAACGGATTTGATCCCAAGGGAATAATGAATCCAGGGAAAATGTTTCCAAACTCGTGAATGTGAATATTCTGATTTTCATGTGCGTTAAAAGTGTGAATTGTAAGACTAACTTTAATTTTTAAATTAAGCATAACATAAAATGGCTCAAGATTTATTGAAAGGGAAAAAAGGAATAATTTTCGGTGCGTTGAACGATATGTCTATCGCATGGAAAGTGGCGGAACAAGCCGTTGCTCACGGAGCAGAAATTGTGCTAACGAATGCACCTATTGCTATGCGCATGGGGACAATTAATGAACTCGCTGCAAAATGTAACAACTGCCCTGTAATACCTGCTGACGCTACCAGTGAAGAAGATATTCAAAAATTGTTCGAAGGATCGATGGAACATTTCGGTGGGAAAATTGATTTTGTTTTACATAGCATAGGGATGAGCCCTAACGTTCGCAAAGGCCGTCACTACACAGACTTAAACTATAAGTTTTTACAAACGACTCTTGACGTAAGTGCTATTTCTCTTCACAAGACTCTTGCTACAGCTAAGAAACTTGATGCACTCAATGATTGGGGTTCTGTAGTAGCTCTTACATATATAGCAGCCCAAAGAACTTTCCCTGATTACGGAGATATGGCTGACGCAAAATCTCTCCTTGAGAGTATCACTAGAAGTTTCGGATATCACTACGGAGTTGCGAATAAAGTCAGAGTCAACACGATTTCTCAATCTCCTACGATTACTACTGCTGGTTCAGGTGTAAAAGGATTCGATGAATTCATCGCTTACTCTGAATCCATGTCTCCTCTAGGCAATGCTGATGCTTTAGCTTGTGCCGACTACTGCATTACTATGTTCAGTGATTTAACTCGTTACGTAACAATGCAGAACTTATTCCATGATGGAGGGTTCTCTAATACAGGCGTCAGCATGGATGTTATTTCTAAGTTTGCTCCCGAAGAGAAGTGAATTTATAAAATAGAAGTAAATTCTCTGCGCCCTACTTTCTGAGTAATTAGATCTTTCCCCATATCCCAACCTCTAGCTGGGCAATATTCTCGACCGTAAAAAATTATTTGTAGGTGTAGTTTATTCCACTTGTCCCGTGGGAATAACCTCTTGGCATCCTTCTCCGTCACAACCACGTTTTCCCCGGTCGTTAATCCCCACCTGTACATCAGCCGATGTATATGTGTGTCCACGGGGAATGCTGCTACCCCAAATGCTTGTGCCATTACCACTGAAGCGGTTTTATGTCCCACACCTGGCAGATCTTCTAAATCCTCAAAGCTCTTAGGAACTTTGCCCGAATGCTTTTCAACTAATATCTCTGACAGTCTATGAATTGCGGCAGATTTACGAGGTGATAATCCGCAAGGCTTTATAATCTCACGAATTTGCTTTACTTCTTGCATCATCATATCTTCTGGAGTAGAAGCAAGTTTGAAAAGCTTAGGCGTAACAGTATTCACCCTCTTATCTGTACACTGAGCTGAAAGCAAAACGGCAATCAGTAGAGTGTAAGCGTCAGTATGGTCAAGTGGCAC
>DQKQ01000056.1 GCA_015660615.1 Flavobacteriales bacterium | reverse complement strand
TAAATTAAATTTGAGGGTGCAAATTTAATCCATGAAAGGCAGACAAGCCTTTATAATTTGTAGTTGTTTTTTAAAGCCAAGATATATCTGTAGCTTATTTCTGCAGCATTAAAATAAAACGATTCCTAAATCGCCTTTATTTTCATTACTACACTAGTGTAGAACAGAAAATTTTCTCTGAGTAGATTTATTCGAATCCAAAACGTGAATAATGTATGTTCCAGTAGGAAATTCATCTACGTTTATTCTGGCTGAATTGCTAGCAGTCCTAAGATGTGTAACTGCCTCTCCCAATAGGTTATACACAAATATATTTACTTGACCTTCAAAACCAACTAGATTTACATTTAGCTGATCATTAGTAGGGTTAGGGTAAAGTGTAATCTCTGAATCCAAAGCTGCTTCTACATCTTCTACATCAGTATTGCAAGGAGTGAGATTAAGACCGTGACTCCCGAAATAAGAGGTGAAAGTATCAGTCGTGCCATTTAGAGGCCACATATCTTGCTCGAGTATAGTGCCGTCAGGTGCGATAAGGATAAAAGTAGGAAAGGCACCTACACTGTAAGCACTAGTAGCTGCGATTCCGCCACCCTCAGTGCCAGATGCAGCAGGGGGGTGATTTGGCCCTCCAAATGTTTCTTCATATACTATAGTTGCAGCATCGCCTACTGTTGATTCTAGAGAAAGAAAAAAGATGTCAGCTTGATTACATCCGAAATTCATATATGCTTCAGAATAATAACTTTGGTTAGATTGACATGGCCCACATGTAGTAAAGAAGAAATCAACACACACGTAAGAGCCTGATGCTAACTCATCGAAAAGATTAAACTCTTCTCCATTAGTAAATGTAACTGTAAAATCTACAGCTTGAGTAAGAGGTGTTTGGGCTGCCGCTGAAAGTGACAACGTAGCACAGAAAAACATGATGTAGAATTTTTTTATATACATGATTTTTAATTTTTCTTATCCTTGACAATGATTGTTCTTGAAGAAACTATACCCCCAGTGATTCCAGAAATAAGAAAATCTCCAATAGTAAACTTCGATATCACTTCACATGAACCGTCCGTTGGCGTTTGCACATCTGTTCTGCCAATAGGAAATAACCCGAAACCGATCCAAAATTGTTTGCCTTTTGCATATGTGTATTGTTTGCCTGAGTCTTCCTTGTAATCACCAACAGTTGTAGAAGTTGTCATACAAGAAGACAGAATAAAAATGACAGAGATAAGAAGTGTATATAGTGTTTTCATACGAGTGTTATAATATTTATTATGATAAATATAGTCAGTAAACCATGATTATTTATAAATAATCGTATTAAGCGAATAGTATCTCCAATTCTATATGGAAATAGGTGGCTTTTTTTTCGACTTTGTCATACAATCATAACATAGCTTTGCAAAAAAAAAATATTCAACATTATGCATGCAATCATACACACAGAAAAAGGAGATTTAAAAGTTGAATTTTTCGAGAAGGACGCTCCAAATACTGTAGCTAACTTCGTGAAACTCGCCAAAGACGGATTTTATGAAGGACTTACCTTTCACAGAGTTATTCCAGATTTTGTAGTACAAGGAGGTTGCCCTAAAGGGTCTGGTGTTGGAGGCCCTGGATACCAAATAGATTGCGAGATAGACGGAGATAACCAGCACCACGATACAGGTGTTTTATCTATGGCGCATGCAGGTCGCAATACTGGTGGGTCACAGTTTTTCATCGTTCACTCAAGAACAAATACGGCTCACTTAGATCGCAATCACACGTGCTTTGGAAAAGTAGTGGAGGGGATAGATGCCATCAACGACATAAGCCAAGGTGATACTTTCAGTGTTGTGGTGATTGACTGATTTGTAAGTATTCATCTCGAGATACGCCAACCTAACCATCCCATTGGGATATAGGCTAACGTTAAATCTAAGACTATAAACCAAAGAGGAGCGGGTAGTATAAATACCATCATTATCCCTCCAATTAGAAAAAACGCCCCGACAATCAAGGCAAATGTTTTCTTGTAAGTGGCTGCAATCTTAGCAGCGATAAAAGCTCCGGCTAATGTACCTAAAGCGTGAGCTAAAAAAGGGAAGATGAAAAAATTTAAATCCCAATTCATTGCGTTCATAGGTACGCATACAGGTAAAGGGAAAACTATCGAACCTGCAACAATGAATGACATGTTAACAATGGCACCTATCGTCCAACCAGCTAATAGGGCAAAGATGTTTCTGAGTATTGTTTTCATGAAGTAAATATGAAGTAATTTGGTTATATTTTATATAAATAATCTTATTTAATCATTCAAACCCGACATCAAATGAAAAAATCAGAAAAAGATTGGGCTTCTAAGCTTACTTCAGAAGAGTTTAAAATATTAAGAGAAAAAGGCACTGAGCCAGCTTTTTCAGGTAAATATGATAAATTATATGAGAAGGGAGATTACGTATGTAAGGGATGTGGCGAAAAACTTTTTGAAGGAGAGAGTAAGTTTGACAGTGGCTGTGGTTGGCCTAGTTTTTCTAAACCTGTAAAAGACGAGACGTTAGAAGAAACTCTTGACACTTCGGGAGGAAGAATACGAACTGAAATCACTTGTGCAAAGTGTGACGGACATATGGGGCATGTATTTGATGATGGCCCAACTCCTACTGGCAAGCGCTACTGCGTTAATAGCGTATCAATAGAATTTAAAAAGAGGGATTAAAATGATGGAACACCTAAAGGCGATTGCGATTTGGGGAAGCTTATGTGTTCTATTCTGCGTGGTACTTTATCTGAGTACAAATAGCATAGTCGATAATTTCAATTCCTATCATAGACTTTACCTGGAGTGTGAGAAAGACATCCCTCAAGTACCATGGATGATACTGTTTTATGAATCTTATTTCCTGTTAATTTTATTGAGTATTGTACTCGTTAAATCTCCTCATAGTATACGTTCGTTGAGTATTACTCTGATGGTGAGCTCTGCTATCGCTTGTACAATTTTCTTACTGTTCCCAGGAGAAATAGGCTTCTCTAGAACTGATAATATTCAAGGTTTTGAATCACTTTTCGAAGCTCTACATATTATAGACAAGCCGCACAATCTTTACCCTTCGCTGCACATAACTTTCTCTACCGTATCAGCTTTTGCTCTCATTAAACAAACCAAACAAAAGCTCTTCCACGCCCTATTAATACTTTGGTTAATTATGATTTCACTATCTGTAATCCTAACACATCAACATCACCTGTTCGATATCGCAACAGGTTTTGTTTTGGCATGGATCACCTTAAAATTCGTTTATCTCAAACTAGAATATCAGCAAAACCGTGACTTGCAAACGCATTTACAATAATTGCCTTATTCCTTGATTATTTTGAACGTCTTGACCTTGGTATTTAGGATGTATACTCCTTTTGAAAGTTGACTTACTTCAATATACGAAGCGTTCCCTTCTAGGATTAGCTCACCTTTTAACGAGAAGAGTTGGTAATCAACCGTTGATGATAGAATGATTTTATCCGTTGTAGGGTTAGGATATACAAGTGTTTCTAGCTCAATAACTTCGATGCCGTCAATCTCATCGAGGTTGAATCTCCACAGATCGTTGAGGGTTTCGGAATTACCATCATCATACTGAAGGCCTGAAGTAAAGTATAGCACATCTCCTACTATGAAACAACCTGGAGCCCACTTGCTGTGTCCTGGATGCGGTGGAAGGCTGAACCATGAATCCGTTTCAGGTGTGTACTGCCAAAACTCACCTGTTTCGAGATAATAGTGAGTATCACCATCCCCACTGAGAGCGTAACCCTTCCCATTGTATGAGAACTGTGTTCCTGCAACGCGTCCTTGAGCTGGAATGCTCGCAACTTGTGTCCAAGTGTCAGTGTCCGGCTCGTATTTATAGAAATCGTTGTAAATATCGTCTCCGTGTCCAAATCCCACGTATGCAATATCATCAATGGAAAAGAAGTATGGATGGTGTCTTTTTTCAGCGATGAAGTCAGCCTTTTGCTCCCAAATATCAGTAGCAATGTCATATGCCCACCAGTCGTCAAGATTTTCGAAATCAGCCCCACCAAGTCCTACATATATTTTACCTCCTGCTTCAAGCATTGCAGGATGAAGCCTACCTCCACAAGGGCATGAAGCTAGCTCAGTCCATGCTTCTGTTACAGGGTCATACTCCCACAGGTCATCTAATGGTCCTAAATCAAAAGTTCCAAATCCTACATACGCCTTTCCGTTGTGCGAAATTCCATATGCATATCCTCTAGGGTAGCCAGGGAAATTAGGAAGCTGTGTCCATGTGTCTGTAGTAGTGTCGTATTTGTAAAAATCTTTAACGTAGTATCCAATTTCATTTTCTCCAGCTAGGACATATCCGTCAGTTCCGATTGAAAAAGTGATGGGATGATTTCTTCCTAAGCCTGGGTAGTCTTCAAGCTGTATCCAGTCTTGAGAGAAATTGATGTGATAGGTAAGGGAAAGAACAATAAAAAGAAAAATATTTTTCACGTAATAGATTTTAGGTTTCAATAAATAAATCAGGTCTTTATTCTACTAAAAGGGCATCGAGTGCAGGTCGAATCTCTTCTGAAGAAGGACGGTCAGCGTCTAGGTCTGACACATTTCCTTCAGAGTCGAATAGCATAAAGCGCGGAATGCTATTTATGGCGTAATCTTTTGTGATTTGGCTCCATCCATCGGCAAAAATTTGAACTCCTTTCATATCTTTTTCCTCCATCATATCTAACCAAACCTGTCTGTTTTTCTCTACATCCACAGTTACTCCTATGAATGTAACATTCTTGTCGCTGTACTCAGCCTCAAGATCATGCAGGAAAGGTATTTCAGCGCGACAAGGGCCACACCATGTAGCCCAAACATCAACGTATACAACTGATCCTACAAAATCAGAAAGGGAAACATCGTTGCCGTCTTTATCTGGATATGTGAAGTCAATAGCTGCCTCTCCAGGTTGTGGAAGCGCTGCAAGAGCTGATCTGCGATTGAGAATGTATTCTTTGCTACCTTCAATTCCGGCGAGGATTGAATTGTAGAAGATAGAGTTTGATTCTTTAAAGGACTCTGCCTTAACTAAAAATGGTTTGTAGTATTCATCGAACAATGAATCAAGAACATCGTCTTCCGCCTCAGAAATATTAGGAAAATCACTGTTCTCGTTAGTTATGTATTGCCATGCGTAGTAAGAACTCTCGTCACTCCCTTCATATGAAATAGACTCATCGAATTGTTCAGTATCTATCGTTAATTTAATATCGTCACCAGGTTGAAGGTACATCTTCGTGCTTTCCATTCCATGGAAGAAGTTTACGTTGGCAGCTGTGTCCCATTCGAACTCAATTGTGAAAACACCTGTCGCAGTATCAAGAACTGCTATATAGGTAGAATCTGGAGCGTAAAATTTAATCGTATCACCTATGTGATTTGTCACAACTCCAGATATAGTTGCCGAAGTGGATTGAGTCGGCCTTTCAACTTTAGGCGCAAGAAATATAAGGTAGCCGAAGAACCCTAAAATGAGCAAAATAGTAACGATTTTAGATAAATTCATATGTGAAAGTTAAAGTACAATTCAACCAACTAAATTAAATTTTATATTCTTTATTTATATTCCTTAACTGGAGTCTTCTAAAGAATTTTAATAGTGTGCTAATAAACAGCAAGTTGAGCAATTATGAGGATTAACATGATTAAAGAATATAAAATTTATTTCAATAGAAAATCATTCTATCAATTTCCCTTATGTACTTTTACATACCTCAATTATTGAAATATGTATAATCGACTTTTGTACTCCAGTTTTTTCTTAATTAGCTCTTTAGGAGTTATAGCCCAAACCCCTTGCGTTAACGGGATGGCTGGCCCATATCCATGTGAGAATATAAATCTACTTTCGTTTGTAGAGAATGGAGATTTAGGGGGAGGATCCATGAATGATATCTGGGGGTGGGTAGACCCACTAGATAGTGCCGAGTATGTCTTACTTGGCAGAACAAGTGGAACTGCTTTCCTAGACATCACGGACCCAGTAAACCCTATTTATTTAGGCGACCTTCCTACCGCAACTCAGAACTCTACTTGGCGTGATATTAAGGTTTACAACAACTACGCTTTTATCGTTTCTGAGGCTGGAGGACATGGAATGCAGATTTTCGATCTTACACATCTGAGAGATATCGAAGCACCACCACTCTTGTTTGAAGAGGATGCTCATTATAGCGGATGGGGAGATGCGCACAACATTGTCATTAATGAAAGTACTGGAAGAGCCTATGGAGTTGGTACCAATACGTTCAGTGGTGGACTACACATTCTAGATATCAGCGATCCTTTGAATCCCACTTTAATAGGAGACTTCTCTGAAGACGGTTATACGCATGACGCGCAGGTTGTAAGTTACTCTGGGCCGGATACGAACTTCCAGGGGAAAGAAATTGCTTTTGCTTGTAACGAGAACACCGTAACAATTGTAGACGTAACCGATGCCAGTAATACTAATTTAATCAGCAGCACTGGATATCCTGGTTCATCATATACTCATCAAGGATGGCTTACAGAAGACCACAGGTATTTCCTGAGCAATGACGAGCTAGATGAACAGGGTAGCGGAATAAATACGACCACGTTTATTTGGGATATGCTAGACCTTAGCTCTCCCGAAATTATTGGGACCTTCGTTTCTAGCGCATCAGCTATAGACCACAACCTTTACACACATAATGGGTATGTGTATCAATCTAATTATACAGCTGGATTAAGGATACTAGACACCGAGAATATTGCTGATGCGATCCTCGAAGAAGTGGCATATTTCGATGTCTACCCCTCTAACAATTCTGCTCAATTTAACGGGACTTGGTCGAATTACCCTTACTTCCCATCTGGTGTAATTGCTGTTTCACACATACAAGAAGGTTTATTTTTATTAGGCTTATCTGGAGAATTAAGCGACCTGGGTTGCACAGACACAGGAGCATGTAACTACGACCCAAGCGCTCTTGAAGATGATGGTTCATGTGTTGGATTTAACATCTGTGGCGGATGTGAAAATGAAGAATTATTCTGTGTTGGTTGCACTGATATTGATGCTTGTAATTACTCTTTAGATGCTACTATTGATGATAGTACTTGCTTCATAATAGTACCTCCCTTACCACAAACAATTATGCAGGAAGATGTTGGTGTTGTGTTCCAAAATGAACCCGGTACTTTTTGGTATGAAAGCGAAACCGCATCAGACCCCATATCCATAAGTGAATCATTTGAAATGTCGTTTGAACTATTCCCCCAAACTATATGGGCAGCAAATAGCAACGGAGAGTGGGATGTTGTAGGCGGCGAGGAGGAACCTGACTTCAACAATGGCCAATACCACGACAACAATGCATACTGGCTAGAATTTGATGTTTTCGAATCCGTAGTTTTCGAATCCGTAGAAGTATATTCTGAGCAATCAGCTTTGCATAGCATACTTATTTTGGATACTGATGGAAGTCTATTTAGTGAAGTCTTTCAAGAATTAGATGAAGGCTGGAATGAGTTTATTTTAAATGTCGAAATTCCTGCAGGAGAGGGATACGGCATACGTGCCGGAAATGACGAACCTTTTCTCTGGCGTGACGCTCCAGGCGCAGACATTAACTACCCATATGAAATAGGAACCTTAGCTAGCATAGTAAGCACCACCGTTACAAGTAACAATCAATACAATTACTACTATTTCTTCTACAACTGGCGTATGCATTCTGCTAATCCTTGCCTATCTGAAAGAGTTGAGTTTAATGTGGTTATTGATCCCTCAAGTCATCTCGAAGTTGGAGATCCCGAAGTACGTAAAACGTTAGTTAAAATTATCGATCAACTCGGCAGAGAAGTTAATGAGGTAATAGGCCAAGTTGTTTTCTATATCTATGACGACGGTACGGCAGAGAAGGTGTTCATTGTCGAGTAACACAGTTACTATGAAAAAGTTGTATGCTAAAATATTAATTTTCCTTATCATCCAACCTGTTATTGCACAAGAAAAAATAGCCTTTGATAGTGCGAACCCTTTTAATTTTAGAGACGTTATTGTCAATCTAGATAAGCAAGAATCACAAGCTGTATTTGGTCTTCTAAACATCCCCGAAACAAGCGCAGAAAACACAAAATTTCCTTTGATTATAGCTTTTGCGGGAAGCAAAGGGTGGGCGGAGCACCATCTTGAATACATACAGATGTATAATGAAATGGGGATTGCTACATTTGAAGTTAAGAGCTTCGAAAGCAGAAATGTCACATCTACTGTCGGGAGCCAAATTTCTGTTACAACTGCAATGATGATTCTAGATAGCTATAAGGCACTTGAAGTCCTTAGTAACCATCCTAGAATAAATTCAAAAAAGATCGCAATCACTGGATGGAGTTTAGGTGGAGGGGTTGCTCTATACTCAGGATGGGAACCCTTAATACAGGCTATAAATCCAACTAATTCTTTTGCCGCCCATTTATCATTTTACCCTCCCTGTATTGTCGAGCCCTTAGATTTAAATTTCACTTCTTCTCCAATAAGTATTCAAATTGGTGAATTAGATAATTGGACTCCTGCCGATCAGTGTGTTGAATTAGTAAAGAAAGCATCCGATTCAGGTTCTAATATTAATATTACAGTATACCGTGAATCACATCATGCTTTTGACAGAGATTCTGACCCCATCATTGACCCTAAAGGTTATATACTCACAAATTGCAGCTACAATATGAAAGATGATGGAACTATACTAACTAAGAGATTAAACTTCCCTATTCGAACTCCCTTTTTGCAAAAAATTAGCCTGGCTTTTTGTGCTAAAAGAGGGCCTGTTTATGGCGGAAATCCTGAAGCAAGAAATGCATCATTTAAATTCGCGAAAGAATTTATGAGAGAACATTTATTGGAGTAGACGATTTATCTATACTATTACTCCTTAAATTAAGGACTTAAGGTTTTTCGCAAGAATCACTGAGCCAAATTAAAACCTAAGGTTAAAGAAATTCGGCTTCCTGTAGTGTAATCTGTCGACGATTCCGGAACATAAATCTCAGTTCCTGTTGCATTGTCCCAAATCCATTCTTCACCTTCTTCATGTGTCTTAGACTTTCCTGGAACAATAGATAAATTTATAGGAACATTAAGGTTGCCTGTTTTGAAAGTGTATCCTACAGCGAGAACCATACCTACACCAGTCAAAGAAAGGTTTGGTCCTAAGGCACCTTCAAATCCACCCTTTGCCCTCATGCCAAAAAGTGAAGAAACAGAAGGCAAAAACAAACCTCTTTCCATTCCGCCCACTAAAAACACCCACTCCACTAAGCCGGATATTTCTTCACTTTCAATAAATCTAGTTTCAAGCTGCCAACCATACTGTGTAATTAATGCTGTTGATGAATTTCCCCATCCATCATCCCCAGGACTCATTAGGTCATTTTGAATAAAGTCCGATGCTGAACCAGCAGTTACAATTGTTGCACCAACTCTTGGTCCTGAAAGTTTAACAACTTGGGCTTGAGATATGAGAGCTACAGAAATTAAAGCGATTGATAAAATAATTTTATTCATAATCTAGATTTGTATTTATATGTGATGATACAAACATAAATGAAAAGAGTATATAAATTATCTGGTGCTCTTAATATTTGCAACAAAATATGGTGATTTTGTTTATTGTTACAAAGCTAGATAATTAATTTAGAATACAAATCATTATAAAATTTAACATTGAAACAAACGAACCCCAATCTTGAACAGAGGACTTGAACTTATTACTCGCAGCATCAACACTTTAGAAGTCGTTAAAAACAAAAACGAGAGACAACCTTTCGATTATCTCCCGTTATGTACCCGGAGCGGGAATTGAACCCGCACGGCCTTACGGCCATCAGATTTTAAGTCTGACGTGTCTACCAATTCCACCATCCGGGCATTAGCGGATGCGAAGTTACGTAGTTATTTAAGAGATTAGGGCAAATAGGATGTGATTTTTTCTGCTGCTCCTTTTTGAGATAAAACCCAAGACTTGGCGGCCAGTCCCGAGCTCTTACGTTCTT
>DQKQ01000224.1 GCA_015660615.1 Flavobacteriales bacterium | reverse complement strand
AGGTGCTTTAAAGGAACATAGCTTAAATCAAAGTGAACACCTTCAACAAGCATATCTGTTGTTACCACGACTCGCTTTCCCAGTGGGTCAATAACTGCTGCGTCGTCTCCAACACCTAAAAGTGTAGATGGGCGGTTTTTTGCTAAGTCTTTTGTCAACTTACTGATAAGGGCAAATTCCCCCAAATCTTTTATTTCCGTACGTTCCATATTTATTCTTCTTCTCTTACGTCACAAATAGAACCAACAAAATGAAGATCTAATTCAGCCAAAGGATGATTAAAATCCATTTCCACTTCTGTCTTAGAGATGCTCACAACTACACCCACCATTTCATTTCCATCTTCATCGTTCATCGCGATAGCCTCACCCTCTTGAATGTGCTCTTCGTCAAACTCTCCATCTAACTCAAAAACAGTTTTAGGAATCATAACAATTGCATCATCTGTGGTCACTCCATAAGCTTCTGTACAAGGAATCACCACTTCAAAAGGCTCACCTGTGGATTTTCCCATTATTTCTTTTTCCAGCGCTTCTAAGACTTCTCCCGAGCCCAAGTAGAACCCGAAAGCACTCTCTTCCCCACATTCCTCAAGAACTTCTCCTTGTTCTCCACTTTCGTTAATTTCACTTAACACATACTCAATCTCCACAAATACGCCCTCTTTTACAATTCTATTTTTCATACCGCAAAGGTCAGTCGTACTTTGCCGACATGCAACGACTCACCCGCTCTTTTCCTTCAATTGTGTTTTTACTGTTATTTATTGCCAGTGGTTCTCAATTTTTTGCGCAACATAATATCCCAAACCTGAGAGAATACTCCCCCGAGCCTAGGGTGTTTTACCCAATGGGGTGTAAAGATGTCGGACATTCTGGTGCTCCTGTTGAAAGATTCTATCAGGACAATTACGACATGTCTGAATCTATCGCTCGAAGCGATACTTTCGATATAGACCAATACGAAATCGATCTTGACCTTACCCAGTACAATCTCCAACAAATGTACGCGAGGGCTGTTATTACACTTTCCGTAGTTGAAAGTGGAGCAGAATCTGTTTGGTTCGATTTGATTGGCTTAACTGTAGATTCTCTTAATGTCGACGGTGAAACCTCCATTTTTTTGCATGAAAATGGCAGGCTAATCGTGCCTGCTCCAGAAGGAGTTTTTACTGCTGAAACCACTCACCAGATTGAGGTTTTCTATGGCGGTCACCCAACTCAAGATCCTTATTGGGGTGGTGTTTATTTCGCGTCAGAATATATCTATCACATGGGTATCGGCCTTACAAGTATTCCTCCGAATTATGGAAAAGTTTGGCACCCATGCTTCGATAACTTTGTAGAAAGGGCAACATATACATGGAATATTCGAAGTGCCGGAGGGATGAAGGCGCACCTTCAAGGAACCTTCTTAGGAGAAACCTTCGAAGAGGGAGATACCCTAACTCGAAGCTTCACCTTAGAACATCCAATTACCACACACTGCGCTGCATTTGCAGTGGCTAATTACACCGATAGTAATTTCGTTCACACTGGAGAATATGGCGATATCCCTGTGAGATTAACTGCTAAACCTGAAGATATTAACCAAATGGTAAATAAATTCACTGATATAGGATTTGCTATTGACGCTCTTGAGTATTGGTGGGGTCCTTATGCATGGGAAAGGGTGGGGTATGTCTTAACTACCGAAGGAGCCCTTGAAATACCCACGAATATCGCCTACCCTAAGTTTATGATTGGAGAAAGTGTAGGGGCGAATGGTGATTTATTTGCGCATGAATTAGGGCACCACTGGTGGGGTGATTTAGTAGCTCCTAGCATACACAACCATATGTGGATCAAAGAAGGTCCTGCTGAATATTCCAGTCATTTGTTCATAGAGCTTAAAGATGGGCACGAGGAGTTTGTAAAGTTGATCAAGGACAACCAGAAGTTCGTGCTTGAAGAGTGTCACATTCAAGATGATGGCTTTCACCCTTTATCTCCGATGCCTGACGAGCATATTTACGGCAGGCACACTTACTACAAAGGGGCCTCTATTCACCACAATTTGAGGGCTTACCTCGGAGATGATACTTATAGAAATGCATGCCAAAACGTAATAGCTACTCATTTCGATAGTCACATGGATGCTGAAGTTTTCATGGAAACACTCGAGGATTTTACCGATCTAGACCTTCAACCTTTCTTTGATGCACAAATCTTCCAGCCTGGATTCTCAACTTGGCTTATAGACTCAACTTCCACAACATTCTCAGATGGAGAATATGAAACAACTCTTTATTTAAACCAAAAACTACGCGCCTGTTCTTCGTTCCATGAAAATGAACCCTTAGATGTCACTCTTTGGGATGCATCATGGAATACAGCTGTCGTTAACATTCGCGTAGGTGGGGAATACGATGTTGCCACAATTTCTCACACAGATCCATTTATTCTTGTCGCCTTAAACACTGATGGAAAACTTAATCAAGGGCGACTTGACAACACAATCTCGATAAACGAACCTACTGGGCTATCAAGTATCCCATGGGTCGAAATGAGGATGGGATGTGACGAAATTAGCGACAGTGTTATTGTGCGCCTCGAACATCATTGGGCAGCTCCGGATAACGAACCTACAGCATTTTACATAGATGAAATTAGCGACACTCATTTTTGGACCGTTGACGGCACATGGGAAGATGAAATTGAAGGAACCAACGCCCTTGTTCTTGATGCTCGATTTTCATATGTCGGGAACAATGAAGAAGGTTTAGATTTTAATTTGTATAACGGAGATGAGGAAGATGCTTTTCTTGCCTGGAGGCCCAACTCATCCTCCACTTGGATTCAGTACCCCGATTACACATGGCAGTCTGGTTCTTTAATTAACGGAAACGGTGTTTTTAAAGTCTCAACACTAAGAAAGGGTCAGTACGCATTCGCGAACGGCGATATATCACTCTCTGAAGAGAACTTGACTTTTGAAAACACTCCAACCCTTGCCTACCCCTCTCCCGCTCGAACTAGCATAACCCTTGATTTCAGAAATAGCACCACTCAAAACAGTTCTAAAAATCAAGTTGTCAAAATTTGGGACGTAACTGGCCGATTCGTTTACACAAAAACCATTAATGACTTCACACCATTTAATCTAAGCCTTGAGGGTTGGTCTGAAGGAGTGTATGTTGCGGTTTTATTCGATCGTGACGGGTTCGTCAACAGCACTCGCTTTGTCGTCGATAAGTAAGCTGGTAAACGGACTCACTGATTTTACTATTCCTTCGACTTCTCTCATGTATTGCCGTTTGTCAAAATAGGGAGCGTAGGCGTACCCTTCAACAGTGACTAATCTTTTGTGAGGCTTGTCATAGAAAGTAAGGCTGTAAAATGGGCCACCCATAAAATCGTTTTCCATTCTCCAAAGCCCGCGAATTTCAGAAGCAAATTCTCCTTTAAATAATATCTCTTCATACGAAGGTATCATGCGCCTTTCTACCTTCATATAGCTCCCTTTTGTTGGACCATTCACAAATTCTTTTGTAAGCTCGTCTCTTCTGTTAAGAAGGTGATCAAGCGAAAATTGCCATTCCCCCAAGTAAGGTTCACAGTGAATGAAGAAGGCTTCCTGCACATCGTGATTATCACTTCCTCTAAACCTTGTAAGTTGTCTGACAATCCAGGTAAATGCAGTATCTACTCTCACAGCATACGAGCCTTTAGGCACAAGGATGTCAAAACCCCAAGCCTCACCTATTTCCCTTTTTATCACCTCATCTACAGAAGCTCCTGTCACATATGTTGTTCTCTTAACTTCAACATCGTGGAATAAGCTCAGCATTTCTGATGACCTTTGTGCAATAGCTTCCGCCACTTCTAATTCTGTCCTGCCTTTTGCAACAATGTAGACCTGACCTTTAGAATATTTTTCCTTGTAAAACACGACCGAGGCCTCTTGAGTATCAACTCTATCTGCAATTTCTACGTCAATTATATTTCTGTGAGGTTTCCAAAATTTATTGAAATCTTGTCTGTTCTTATGCACCACATCGAACATAGGTTCATAAGTCTCGGTATGCATTTGGGGCAGCACCGCATAGGGCTTATTTAAGATGTTTAATAAGCTATCTCCTACTGCTCTAGACCAAACCCCGTCAGAGCAAACAACCAAAACTTCACCCTGAGGACCGACTCTACCGGGTAGTGGTGATCGTGCTCCTTCCTGACTAAAACACCCTAAAAGAATTGTCGATAAAAGCAGCAATATCTTCCAGCTTGTAATTCTCATATTTTTGATGGATCTCCGTGAATTATCAATCTTTGTCCAATATTAATATTAGAATTCTTCAAACCGTTCCAGTCTTTTAATTTACGAACTGAAACCCCGTGTTTTTCGGCAATAGTGCCAAGAACGTCCCCAGATTTCACCCTGTAAAAGATAGGATCTGGCTCATACTTGATTTCAGGTGTTAGTTCTGGTTTATAACCTCTCATTTCCGATTCATGAGCTATAAATTCAGCCGTCATCTCTACTGGGATTCTAACCGTCCAATTCTGACCTGGCCCCGGGATAATACTGCGACTGTAAATGGGATTAAGTATTTTTAACTCCTCCTCTGAAGCATTGATAAATTGAGCAATTTGGTCTAACCTTAAAGGCCCCTGAATATTTATAGTGTCTGCTGTCAGAAATCCCGGGATTACATTTCTAGGAACAATCCCATACTCTGCGTGGTACTCCATCAAGTAAACAACCGCTAGAAAATTTGGCACATAGTTCCTAGTTTCTTTAGGAAGAAAGGAACGGACCTCCCAATAATTTGTTTTCCCTCCACTTCTCCTAATCGCCTTATTTACGTTTCCAGAACCTGCGTTATAAGCTGCAAGTGCTAAAAACCAATCATCATACATACGATAAAGCCTATTGAGGTGGTTGCAAGCTGCTTCTGTACTTTTTCTTGGGTCCTTTCTCTCATCTATATAGCTGTCTATCCTCAACCCTTCAGCCTTGGCGGTGTAGTACATGAATTGCCACAGACCTCTTGCTCCTGCTTGAGACCTGGCTTCGGGATTTAATGCGCTTTCAACAATTGGAAGGTACTTTAACTCCAGAGGTAATCCTTCCTTGTCAAGTGCTTCTTCGAAAAGAGGAAAAAACGCAGGCGCTCTGCCAAGCATCGTTCCAAGTCCTCTTTTACGTCTATCAACATAAAGAGCTACTCTTGTGTGAGATATTGGATTCCACGATAAATCAAGCTCTGAAGACATATCTAAAATTGCCATTCGAGACTTCATAACAGCTGTGTCAAGCTCGAGATGTGGCTCTCCAATAATATTCCAAAGTGAAGTGTCTGAACTCACGCAATCCTGTGAATCACACCAAATTTGCCATTGTGTTTCCCAAGAAAAAGGCTCCACATTTATTTCACTAAGTAGAGACGTTTCTAATGAATCTGCTTGAGTTTGGGCAAGGGAAACTTGTAGCGATGCTGCAATCGCAATCAGAACTAAATAAATCTCTCGATTCACTTATCCTTTTTTTCGTCGTCTTTCTTCTTGTCGTTTGTTGCGTTTTTAAATTCTTTAACGCCTTGACCTAAACCTCTCATAAGCTCAGGTATTTTACGACCACCGAAAAGCAACAACACCACAAGGGCAATGAGAATTAATTGAGGAGCACCTATACCCATGACTTTTAAATTTACTACAAAGTTACAACTTACAATTCAATATTGTCTATCAGTCTTACACCTTCGACTCTTGCGGCAACAATAATATGAGACCAGCCTCTGTTCTCTGTGCTTATTGAGAAAGTTTTATAATTAACTCCGCTAATATATTCAAGCTCTAAACCTTCTAAGTTTTTCAATTTTTTCTTAGCAATCTCAACAGATTCAATCATATCCCCCCCTTCCTTAACTCTTTCCGCAATCGTTTGAAGCTCTTTTGAGATGTTTTGGGCTAAAATAATACCTGCATATGATAATCTGATGTTTCTTGAGCTTAGTGCAAGGCCGTTTTCATCTCTTATAAGATCGCAGCTGACAATCTTAATCTTAGGATGTCTTTCGTTTGACATCCTTTCCACTACAGCTACTTGTTGTAAATCTTTGGAGCCAAAATAAGCTCTGTTTGGCTTTACCGATATAAATAATTTGTCTACTACGGACACAACTCCATCAAAATGGCCTTGCCTACTTAGGCCTTCAAAGGCTGAAGTTATCGGTCCGTAATCAACTGGCTCGGCATAAGGTTCTCCTCCATAAATATCTTTAGGTGTGGGGGTAAATAAAATAGTGCCGCCAGCTTTTTCAGCAACAATTACATCATTATCAAAATTCCTTGGGTATGATTGCAAGTCTGCTTTTTCGTTGAATTGAGTGGGATTTACAAGAATGCTAACAACCACAATTTGACACTCACTTGATGCTTTCTCAATTAATGATGCATGGCCCATATGCAGCGCGCCCATTGTAGGAACAAACCCCACGTTCTCCACCAACTCATTTAGATTTTCTATAAACCAGTTATTTAATTCTATTGTAGACTTTAGTATTATCATTTTTTATCAAATCTCCAGCCCTGAAACCTTTGGATTTACTTGGAATTTACGGTAAAAATAGCTATATTTGTTGTTCGTCCAATCTGAAGAGAGCAAAAACTATGAGCAAAAAACGAATTTTATACGTATCCCAGCACTTAGTTCCTTTCCTCCCAGAAACTCCAATGAGTTCAATCTCTAGACATCTTCCTCAGGGAGCTAGTGACAAGGATAGGGAAATACGAGTGTTTATGCCACGGTTTGGGAAAATTAATGAGAGACGACATCAGCTTCATGAGGTAATCAGGCTCTCTGGGATGAATTTAAATATTGACGACGTTGATCATCCTTTAATTATCAAAGTTGCGTCAATCCCCACTGCTAGAATGCAAGTATACTTCATCGATAACGATGATTTATTTAAGCGCAAGGCTGTTCTTTATGATTCTAATGATGAGTTGTTTAGCGACTCTGATGTTAGAGCTATTTTCTTTGTTCGTGGTGTTTTAGAAACTGTCAGAAAGCTTGGTTGGGCTCCCGATATAATCCATTGTCATGGATGGATGGCTAACCTTCTACCTCTTTATCTTAAAAACAACTACAAAGACGATCCTTACTTCGCGAATAGCAAGATTATATGCAGCATCTATGATGAGGGATTCGATGGTGAATTAGATAGTCGAATGGCGGAAAAAATTGTTCTTGACGGAATCCCATCTGATAAAGCAGAAACAATTAATAATCCTACTTTCAATAACATGAATGCTATCGCTATTGAAAATGCAGACGCAATTATAGCTGCTTCTGAAGATTTAGATGAAGAGACCCTCGATCAAATTAACGCTTCTGACGTTCCGGTTTTAAAATTTCCTGGAAACGAGGGTTATCTCGCTGATATAAACTCATTCTACGATGAGGTTATCGGTGTTGAGGCTGAGGTTATATAGGATTAATAAAAACATTCACGACAATAAATGAAGCATATTTTTAGTGTCAAAATTGCGTTTTTATTATTTTTATGGTGCATTGTTCTTTTTACAGGGTGTATAAAGCCGGAATCATCTATAGGGTTAGGGTTACAGCCTGAAACAGATCTTCTTGACTTAGTCACTACAGACACTCTCACTCTTGAAATATTCACTGTTAGAGAGGACTCCCTTGAAACAGACGAGTTGAGTACCGCTGTCTTGGGACGTGTTTTCCAACCAAGAATAGGTTGGACTACTGCAGGCTTTGCTACTCAATTACGATTGAGCGCTCCAGGTGTAAACTTCGGAATAAATCCCCAAGTTGATAGTCTTTTTCTCAGTTTGCGGTTCACAGGCGATACATATGGCCAACTCAACCCACAAAGTCTTCTGGTTCAACAATTAGTTGATTCTATTTCTCTCGATTCAACTTATTACTCTAATTTTAACCCGGAGGTAACTCACGAAATTCTGAATGATGAGTTTCAAGGTGAAATTTCTCTAAACCCATCAGATGATCTCATTATAGGTGAGGATACGATCGTGTCGCAAATTAGGTTGAATCTTAAACCCTCTTTAGGCCAAACAATTTTAAATCAAGACACCTCCGTTTTTAGCAACAATGAGTCTTGGTTAGATTTCTTCCCTGGAATAGTCGTGTCTACACAAGGAGATGGAATTGGTGCCGCTGGAATAGATATCTCATCTGGGCTTAGCTTGATGAGGCTACACTATCACAATGATACCGACACGTCTTTTTACGATTTTATTATCTCACCGCTTAGCGCGAGGGTAAATATGTTTTCTCAGGATTATGTCGCTGCACTATCTAGTTTAAACTCACCCATTAATGACTCTGTTTTTGTAGATGGAAGCAGGTCTCTTTATATTATGTCCGGAGCGGGGTTAAAGACACATATAAAAATACCCTTCTTAGAGTCTATAAACGATTCTATCACGGAATCGGGAGATACTGTATCCCTTGGTTGTGCAATTCAGAAAGCTGAGTTAATTTTTACGCTAGATGATTCTTATTTTGACTCAAGATATCCTCCTCAAGAGCAACTTTATATTTTAACTGAAAATTCGGAAGGGAGTCCAATATCAACACCGGATCAAATGAGTTTGGGGGTTAATATCGATGGGTATTATGATTCTCAAAACAAAAGTTATCGCTTTAACATCTCTAGAAGCATACAACATCTCCTAAATAGAAGTTCGGGAGCTTATTACGGAAACTTTTCTCCAGAAAATCCCATCCCTCCATTTTATATAGTATCAAGTAGAGCGGGAATTTCTATTCAAGGAGTCGTGTTAAATGGAACAGGTGCAGGAGAAAACCGTCCACGTCTTGTAATTACTTACAGTCATTAGGTTAGTTTCGTATAAATTTAGCTGAAAAATATGTGTGGAATTGTAGCCTATATCGGACCTGAACCCGCCTTACCTATTGTAATTAATGGTCTTAAACGCCTTGAATACCGGGGGTATGACAGCTCCGGTATAGCTCTTATTGAGTCTGATGGAAATCGTGGCAATAAACTCGTAATAAGAAAAAAGAAAGGTAAAGTAAGTGATCTACTTGATCATATTGGTGAAGAGGTGTTTAAAAGCAGTGTTGCTATTGGTCACACGCGTTGGGCAACACACGGGCCGCCTAATGATATAAATGCTCATCCTCACAGAGCTGAATCGAACCGTATAGCTTTAGTTCACAATGGTATTATTGAGAATTATACCACTATAAAAGAAACATTACACAACAGAGGCCATGCCTTGCTAAGTGATACTGACTCTGAAGTTTTAGCTCACCTTATTGAAGAGGTTATGACGAATGGTGACCTGAGTTTGTTTGAAGCTGTTAGAACGGCGTTAAATCAAGTCGTGGGCGCCTATGCCATTGTTGTAATCGATAAGGATAATCCAACAAAGTTAATTGCGGCTCGAAGGTCAAGTCCTCTTGTAATAGGATTGGGTGAGGATGGTTCTTATTATGCCGCCTCTGACGCTACACCGATAGTACCTTACACAAAAAATGTAGTTTACTTAAAAGATGAAGAAATTGCATCTTTAGAATTAGATAACGGTCTTCGAATTAGAACAATTTCAAACTTAAAGATTACTCCTCAAGTTCAAGCTTTAGAATTAGAGATTGAATCTCTCGAGAAAGGTGGTTATGAACATTTTATGCTCAAGGAAATCTTTGAGCAGCCTAAGTCTATTCGTGATTCATTAAGGGGTAGGATTGATTTGAAGAAAGGGGAAATTAGAATAACAGGGGTTGATGATAATTGGGAGAAATGGGACAACGCGTCTCGCATTATTATACTGGCTTGTGGTACAAGTTGGCATGCTGGGCTAGTTGCGGAATATTTATTTGAGGACTTCACTCGCATACCCGTAGAGGTTGAATATGCTTCAGAATTTAGATATAGAAACCCTATAATTAGAGAAGATGACATTGTGATAGCAATCTCACAAAGTGGTGAAACAGCTGACACCTTAGCTGCTATTAAAACCGCTAAGGACGCAGGAGCTCATGTTTTCAGTTTGTGTAATGTCGTGGGTTCAAGTATTCCGAGAGAGTCTCACAGTGGCGCATACACACACGCAGGTCCAGAAATTGGTGTTGCATCCACGAAAGCTTTTACCACTCAGATTGCTGTTCTAACGGCTATAGCTCTTCATGTTGGAGTTAAAAAAGGCAGGTTGCCGAGGGAGCGATTCTTAAGGTTAATCACAGAATTAAATGGAATTCCAGAGTTGGTAGACTCTGTCCTTAAACAAGCTGATATTATTTACTCAGTAGCTGATGAATTTGCAGAATCTACCAACGCTCTTTACTTAGGGAGGGGATATCAATTCCCCGTCGCTCTTGAAGGAGCTCTTAAACTAAAAGAAATTAGCTACATACATGCTGAAGGCTATCCTGCGGCGGAAATGAAGCACGGCCCTATAGCATTAATTGATGAAAGTCTTCCCGTTATTTTTATAGCTCCGAAGGATGATGTTTACGAAAAGGTTGTAAGTAATATACAAGAAGTAAAAGCAAGAGGTGGTCGCTTAGTTGTGGTTGTTACAGAAGGTGACAATGAGGCTACCGCGCTTGCTGATTATGTTATAAGTGTTCCTAAATGTGATCCATCTCTTTCTCCATTGTTAACCTCTATTCCTCTTCAGCTATTGAGTTATAAAATAGCTGTTTTACGTGGTTGTAATGTTGACCAACCTAGAAATCTTGCAAAAAGCGTAACAGTAGAGTAGGTAAACATTTTTTTAGATGTTTTTTAAATTGTTGTTTGCTACAATATAATGACCGTTAATTTATTGAATGTCAGGTGGTAATCTATTACCTATGCGTTATTAACAATATAAAAGTTAATGTTCAGAACGTTTAAGTGGCTGATATTAAGAAAGTATTCACGTACTTGCGCTTTGAAATCTGAAACCTTAATATTTAGGATATGAAAAGACTAATGTTCACGCTGGCGATTTGTTCGCTAGTTTTCACAAGTGCTCAAGCGCAAAAACAGTTGGGTGGGGAGCACAACGTAGAGGTAAACCTCTCGCCATTTGGCAATAGCCCTGTTGACGGAACTACAATTAAGTACCGTAATTTCTTAGATGATGATGCAGCTTTCCGAGTATCACTAACCGTAGGAACATCTTCTGATACATACGCTTTCTACCAAGAAGGTGAGATGCTAGGTGACCCCGTTAGTCCACAGCTTAACCTAGAATCAGCTACAACTGTTATCGGAATCGCTCCTGGTTACGAAATGCATTTTGACGGTACAGATAATCTTAGCCCATACTTCGGTGTTGAGGCTTACTACATGATGAGTAGCCGTTCTGATAAGATGGAGTTTTGGGGGCCAAACGATCTTGATAACGTAGGTCAACCTGATGTTTACATAGTTTGGGATCTTACAAATAAGCAGTCGTACAGCTCTATGGGTTTAAACCTTCTTTTCGGTGCTGACTACTACTTCTCTGACGCTATTTATGTTGGGTTTGAAGCTGGACTTGGCTTCGGAATGTCATCTTTCGGCAATCACGAAATTGGCACCAGTGACTTAACTGCGTTTAACATTCAGTTTAACGGTGCTTTTGACCCAACTACAGCTGGTGCGGATATTGCTGATAGTTTTGTAGGTGAACTTCCTTTTAACGTCGTTGAGGGAGAAATTTTCTATGATTACTACGACCAGTTATATGAATGGCCTAACCATGTTTCTAATACAACAATTGGAAATGTATTCAATGGAGCAATTAGAGTAGGTTTCCTATTCGACTAATTTTATAATTATTTTTAATTATTGAAAGGCATCCCATTAGGGGTGCCTTTTTTTATTATCTTGTCATTATGGATTCATCTATGAAAGTGAGGTTTTGTTGGTCTAATGTTAGCTATAAAGTTGAGCAAACTCAACCTATAGATATTAGTATTCCTATTCGAGACCCAAGATTAGGTGAAGGACCTGCCGCCTGGTATGTAGGAAGACCTCGGTTTGATGTTGTAGAGGGTGATGGCTTTATTGGGAGTATTGCTAGAGGTGGAGCTGTAAACTTTACGAATGTTTATTTCAACCCTCATGGTCACGGTACGCATACAGAATGTTTAGGACATATTACAAAGGAAGCTGAATCTATTAATTGTATCCAATTGCCACTCCTTATTCCTTGTTTATTACATACAATCTCTCCCTCTAATATTCAGGGTGACTCGGTAATAACAATTGAACATTTACCTGGTGGTGGCTTTACAGACGAAAAATTGCCTAAATCGTTGATAATTCGTACGCTCCCCAATGGAGAAAGTAAGAAAAGCAAAAATTGGGCTAACACTAATCCCACATATCTTCATTCTGATTTTACTGACAAACTAGTTGAAAGAGGGGTTGAACACCTTCTCGTCGATTTACCTTCTGTAGACAAAGAGATCGATGGGGGAACTTTGTTAAGTCACAGGGCCTTTTTTAGGGTGCCTGAAGCTCCTCGAACTGAGGCTACAATAACTGAGTTTGTTTTTATCCCCAATGAAGTACAGGATGGTCTATATGCCCTGAATTTACAACTTGCTCCTTTTGATCTTGACGCATCCCCTAGCAGGCCTGTTATATACCCGCTTTCGGTAATTTAACTGTAAAGACAGCTCCTGAGCCTTCTTCTGATTGAACAGACACCTCGCCATTTGTTTGCTCTACAATGCTCTTAACCATAGCTAAACCTAATCCTAAGCCGTGGGTTTTAGTTGTAAACCTTGGCTCAAATATTCTATCTAGTTTTTCTTTAGATATGCCTTGACCTTGGTCTGTTACTTTTACAATAGCGTATTTACTGTCATCTAAGATTTCGATTTTAACTAAGCTTTTAGAACCTGCATCATAAAGCGAGTCTAGCGCATTTGCAATAAGATTGTTAAATACTCTAATCAATCGGCTTGAGTCTCCTTCTACGAACAGATTGTTTGTTTTTACCTCAACTCAAACGTTTGAATCTCCATACAGTCCAGCGGCATTATTTACCGCTTCGATTATGTCAACTTTGTTTATTTCCGCATCTCTTACTACCGCCAGAAGCGCAAAATCTTCTGCGATAGTAGCTAAAACATCGATTTGAGAAATTGCTGTTGACGTGAATTTATTTATCCTTTGCGGGAAATCTTCGGCTTTATCATTCCAAGCTCTCTCGAGTTGTTGAATTCCAAGCCTAAGGGGTGTTAGTGGGTTTTTTATCTCATGGGCTACTTGTTGAGCCATTTCTCTCCACGCACCCTCTCTTTCATCTTTAGCTCTTCTAAGGAGGCTTTCTCTTAACTTCTCTAGTAGTGAATTATATTCTGAAACCAATGCTCCTATTTCATCTTTCCACTTATGTTCAACTGAGGAGCTGTCACTTAATGGATCAACTTTTGACATTTCCAACTTCAATAAAGCTAAAGGCCGTACAATTGAACTCACAAGTAAATATGCTATAAACATCGCGCCAAGAAAAAGAAAGAAATATACTGGAGCCAGTCGGTCTAAAAAAGGACGGATTCCTCCCTGGTTAAGTGGTCGTGGTTTATATCGCGCATTTGCAATAAGTAAAGGTGTGTTCGATTTGTTTACTACTAACCAATATACTCGAGTTACCTCATTCAACCCATCTCTTTCATTAACAACTACTCTATCGCCGAGCAACTTTAGGCGAGAAGTAATCGAATCATTCAAAACTAACTCTGGTTGAATCCTTTCTTCGGTGAAAGTTGCTGAGGTGGTGATTAAAACACCATCCGGTCTATAAAGACTAAATACTAAACCGTGAACATCTGCCAATTCGCAAATATGGTCTGTAAATAAAGTTGAAATGCTGTCCTTGGGCAAATCCCCTCCGTGACTAGATATTACATATTCTATACTTCTTCCAAGAGCTGATTCTTTTCTTAAAAGTCTTTGGTCGTTATATGCTATTTCTTGCTTTTTAGAATAGTCGTACGCAATTATCGCAGTAGATAATAGCGACACTACGACAACAACAAGCATCCCTAGAAAAATTCTTAATCTTAAACCCATTTGGGCAAGCTAACATCTAAAACCAAGCCAAAAAAATATTCAGTATGGTATTATCCCCCAAGAGCTTCTGAACCAGCTACAATCTCAAGGATTTCTGTAGTAATCGATGCCTGACGAGCTTTGTTATAAGATATCTTTAATTCTTGTAATAAATCTCCTGCATTTTCTGTTGCTGAGTGCATAGCTGTCATCCTAGCACCATGTTCTGCAGCGTTACTATCAAGAAGCGCTTTATAAAGTTGAGTCTTTAATGCGTTAGGTAAAATGTTTTCAATTATTTCTTCGAGGTTAGGCTCAAAAATATAATCATTGGAAGAGCCCGCTGCCTCCTTAGGTTCAGTCTTTGAGTCTAAAATCGGCAAGAAACATTCTGTCGTTGGTATTTGAACAGCCGCATTTCTAAACTGGCTGTAGGCAATTTGAACTGAGTCCCATTTTTTTGAAATAAAGCCGTCCATTATTTGCTGAGCTATTTCTGATGCACTTTCAAAATTAAGGTTGTCGAAAATACTTAGCGAAGTATCTCCAAATCCTTCGGCAAAGGTGTGTCCATTTCTCTTTAAAATTTCCGAAGCTTTTTTACCTAGAGGAAGAACAACAACATTAGATCCATTGCTCTTGTGCTCTAAAATTACTGAATTCGCAATCTTAATAGAGTTGTTGTTAAATGCCCCACAAAGACCTCTGTTAGATGTAATAACAACTACTAGGGCGGTTTGTATTTTCCTTTCTTGTGAGAAAACCCCTTCCGAAGAATTCAGTGTGCTACTAACGTTAGTTATAATAGCTTGGATTTTTTCCGCATAAGGGCGTATACGAGTAATGGCATCCTGAGCTCGGCGAAGCTTAGCAGCAGAAACCATTTTCATCGCTGACGTAATTTGCATCGTGTTCTGTACGGAACCGATACGCTCTCTTACTTCTTTTAATCCTCCAGCCATAGTACTTCTAGATTATGAGTAACGGGCAGTCATTTCAGCTGCAGCAGATGCAAGTACACTTGTTTCCGCGTCTGTATACTTGCCGTTTTTAAGCGCGAGTAAGGTATCAGAATGCTTTACTTTTAAATACTCGAGGTATTCTTTTTCAAATTCTTTAACCTTGTTTAAAGGCACGTTCTTTAAAAGACCTTTGGTACCGCAATAAATAATAGCAACTTGCTCCTCAACAGGTAGTGGTGAATTGAGGTTTTGTTTAAGAATCTCAACATTTCTAGCACCTTTATCAAGAATTGCCTTTGTAGCGTCGTCAAGATCTGAACCAAATTTTGAGAATGCTTCAAGTTCACGGTATTGTGCTTGATCAAGCTTAAGAGTTCCGCTTACCTTTTTCATTGACTTAATCTGTGCAGAACCACCTACTCTACTAACAGAAATACCAACGTTAATCGCTGGACGAATACCCGCAAGAAACAGGTTAGACTCAAGGAAGATTTGACCATCTGTAATTGAGATAACATTCGTAGGAATGTATGCACTAACGTCACCAGCTTGTGTTTCAATAATTGGCAAAGCTGTTAAAGATCCACCTCCCTTTACAATTCCTTTAAGAGAATCCGGAAGGTCATTCATTTCCTTTGCAATTGTGTCCTCAGAGATAACCTTGGCAGCTCTTTCTAATAGACGAGAGTGTAGGTAGAATACATCACCCGGGTAAGCTTCACGTCCTGGAGGACGACGTAACAATAGACTCACCTCACGATATGCAACGGCTTGTTTAGATAAATCATCATAAATAACCAATGCAGCTCTGCCTGTATCTCTAAAGAATTCTCCAACTGCAGCACCAGTAAATGGAGCATAGAATTGAAGAGGGGCTGGATCAGATGCTGTAGCAGCAACAATAACTGTATAAGCCATCGCGCCGGCATCTTCAAGCATTTTTACCGTACCTGCAATTGTTGATCCTTTTTGACCAATAGCTACGTAGATACAGAAAACAGGCTCTCCAGCGTCATAAAATTCTTTTTGGTTGATAATGGTATCGATCGCAACGGTTGACTTACCAACTTGACGATCACCAATTATTAACTCACGTTGGCCGCGTCCAATTGGAATCATTGAATCGATAGCTTTAATTCCTGTTTGCAGGGGCTCAGCTACTGGCTGCCTATAAATTACACCCGGAGCCTTACGCTCGATAGGCATTTCATATAAATCTCCAGTAATGGGTCCTTTACCGTCAATAGGTTCTCCAAGTGTGTTTATCACACGGCCAAGGAGGCCCTCGCCAGCTTTTATAGATGCAATTGTACCTGTTCTCTTAACTGAAGAACCTTCTTTTAGGTCCT
>DQKQ01000064.1 GCA_015660615.1 Flavobacteriales bacterium | reverse complement strand
TTCGTTTTGCAATTTGTAACCCAAGAGCATGGGCAGTTAAGCTAGATAACTCCGCAGCAAACCCAGTCATCATTTCAGTGAAATTCTGAATCTTTGTCCAAGCCCCCTTCTTGATGGTATCAGGCTGTTCACCTAATGTCATTAGGTCATAAACCCCCATATCTCTTTTTCCAGCTTCTGCGAATAATTTATCTAATGTAGTATTTCCTATTCCTCGTGCTGGGTAATTAATAATACGTCTAAGTGCTTCGTCATCTCTAGGATTTGCAGTCAGCCTGAAATATGCAATTAAATCCTTTATTTCTTTTCTCTGATAAAAGCTCTGACCGCCATAGATGCGGTATGGTATATTAATCTTCCTCAAGCTCTCCTCGAATGATCTTGATTGGGCATTCGTCCTGTATAAAATGGCAAAATCTCCGTAATCTGAACAGGCTCTTCCACGCATTTCGTAAATGCTATCTGCCACGAATCGCCCTTCATAGTTGTCGCTGGCCGCCTTGTGAATTTTTATTTTCTCTCCTTCGGAGTTAGAAGTCCAAACATCTTTTTTTATTTGGTCTTTATTAGCTGCAATAACCGAGTTAGCAGCATTCACGATGACCTTAGTCGACCTGTAATTTTGCTCTAACTTATAGGTCTTAGTATCGGGATAGTCTTTCTTGAAATTAAGTATATTTTGAATACTAGCACCTCTAAAGCCATATATAGATTGCGCATCATCACCCACCACACAGATATTCTCATGCGCAGCAGCAAGCTGCTTTATTATAAGGTACTGCGCATAATTCGTATCCTGATATTCGTCTACTAATATGTACTTAAATCTATGTTGGTACTTATTTAGTAAATCGGGGAAATCGCGCAGTAAGACATTCATTTTATAAAGCAGATCGTCAAAATCCATCGCCCCTGCTCTCATGCAACGATTTTCATAAACCTTAAATATCTTTGATATAAATGGCTTGCCTGATTGCCTATCTTCAGCCTGTATCTCGGCATGATTAAAATAATCCTCTGAATTAAGTAAATTGTTTTTCGCTCCAGAAATACGTTTAGCAACTGATGCAGTTTTATACTCCTTATCATCCAATTTGAGCCCTTTAATAATGTCTTTTATTAATGCTCTAGAATCCTGGCTATCGTATATGGTGAAGTTATGTGGATAATTAATTCGATCACTCTCAACCCGCAATATTCTTGCGAAAACGCTGTGAAAGGTGCCCATCATTAGGTTTCTAGCCTCATTATGCCCTACAACTCTACCCACCCTTTCCTTCATTTCTTTAGCCGCTTTATTTGTAAAAGTTAGGGCCAAAATATAAAACGGATCAACCCCTTTACTCATCAATTGAGCAATTCGGTAAGTAAGCACACGTGTCTTGCCGCTCCCCGCGCCTGCTATGACCATCATGGGGCCATTAATGTGTTCAGCAGCTTCCCTTTGGGGCTTGTTTAATTCGTCTAAAAAATCCACTAAGCAAAGTTAAGACGTAGTGTATTTAGTTCAATACAAACTTAGGTTTATCATTTTGATGGAAAAAACATCCGATAGTTGTTGAGAATTATAAGTAATGTCATACTTTTGCACCCCCATTAAAATTTGGGAATATCATTTTTATGCCCATTATAAAACGTTATCAGCTAATATGCCTACAATACAGCAGCTAATACGCAAGGGCCGGTATACAAAGCCGGTGACAAGCAAGTCCGCAGCACTTGACTCATGCCCACAAAGACGTGGTGTATGTGTTCGTGTATATACAACGACGCCTAAGAAGCCTAACTCAGCTATGCGGAAGGTTGCGCGTGTCCGTTTAACTAACGGTAATGAGGTTAATGCTTATATAGGTGGAGAAGGCCACAATCTTCAAGAGCACAGTATTGTGCTTGTTCGTGGAGGTCGTGTTAAAGATCTCCCTGGTGTTCGTTACCACATTGTACGTGGTGCACTTGACACCGCTGGAGTAGATGGTCGTACACAAGGACGCTCTAAATACGGTTCTAAACGAGCTAAAAAGAAGAAATAAACTGAACTATGAGAAGGAAAGTAGCTAAA
Source organism: Flavobacteriales bacterium (assembly GCA_015660615.1). Taxonomy (GTDB): domain Bacteria; phylum Bacteroidota; class Bacteroidia; order Flavobacteriales_D; family Sanyastnellaceae; genus UBA974. The sequence goes on along the minus strand of DQKQ01000064.1, from coordinate 3,451 downwards.
AAGCACCGCGTCCTCCCGGATCCAATATTCGGAGATGTTCAAGTAACGATTTTCGTCAACAGTCTTATGAAGGACGGAAAGAAGAGTACTGCATTCAAGATATTCTACAGCGCAATTGAAAAAGTAGCTGATAAGTCAGGTGAAGATGGATTAGAGCTGTTCAAGAAAGCACTAGTGAATGTAACTCCAGGAGTTGAGGTTCGTAGCCGACGTGTCGGTGGAGCAACATTCCAAATACCAACACCTATTCGTGATAGCCGTAAAAACAGTCTAGCTATGAATTGGCTAATTGGTTTTGCTCGCAAGCGTAATGAGAAATCAATGTCTCATCGTTTAGCTGCTGAAATTATCGCAGCATCTAAAGAAGAAGGGGCTACTTTTAAAAAGAAAGAAGATACTCACCGTATGGCTGAAGCCAACAAAGCATTCGCTCACTTCCGTTTCTAAAACTATCATGGCAAAGAGAGATCTCAACCTAACAAGGAACATTGGCATTATGGCCCACGTTGATGCCGGTAAAACGACATGTACGGAGCGCATACTATACTATACCGGTATTTCCCACAAAATTGGGGAAGTACACGATGGTGCGGCTACTATGGATTGGATGGAGCAAGAGCAAGAGCGTGGTATAACCATAACTTCTGCTGCTACGACCTGCATGTGGACTTTTAATGATATTGAACACCGTATTAATATTATTGACACGCCTGGTCACGTCGATTTTACCGTTGAAGTTGAGCGCTCTTTAAGAGTTCTTGATGGAGCTGTTGGTCTTTTCTGCGCTGTTTCAGGTGTAGAGCCACAGTCTGAGACGAATTGGTCTCTCGCTGACAAGTACAACGTTCCTCGTATTGGTTTCGTGAATAAGATGGACCGATCTGGTGCTGACTTCTTCAATGTAGTTAATATGATTCGCGAAATGTTAGGTGCTAATCCAGTTCCACTTCAAGTTCCAATTGGGGCAGAAGAAACTTTCCGCGGAGTTGTAGATTTAGTTCAGAACAAAGCTTTTGTTTGGAATGAGGATGATATGGGTATGACTTGGGAAGAGATTCCTGTTCCTGAGGATCTACTCGAGACTGTTTCAGAATGGCGAGAAAAACTTATTGAATCTGTTGCAGAACAAGATGACACTATTTTAGAGAAGTATTTCGAGGATCCAGACAGCTTAACTGAGGAAGAAATTCATGCAGCGATTCGTAAAGCTACAATCGCTATGGACATTACTCCAATAATGTGTGGATCAGCGTTCAAGAATAAAGGTGTTCAGACTCTGTTAGATGGTGTAATGCGTTATTTACCTTCTCCATATGATGTAGGAGCGATTATAGGAACTGACCCTGATGATGAGGAAATTGAGGTCAAGCGTATGCCTGATCCTGATGAGCCTTTCGCGGGACTTGCATTTAAAATTGCAACGGATCCTTTCGTAGGTCGTCTTTGCTTTGTTCGTGCTTACTCTGGAACTTTGCCAGCGGGTACTTACGTAAAGAATACTCGATCTAACAAGAAAGAGAGAATTTCTCGTATCTTCCAGATGCACTCAAACAAACAAAACCCTGTCGAGCTATTAGAGGCTGGTGATATCGGTGCTGTAGTTGGTTTTAAAGATATACGTACAGGAGACACTTTATGTGCTATGGATTCACCTATAGTTCTTGAGTCAATGTCTTTCCCTGATCCAGTAATTGGTATCGCTATTGAGCCTAAGTCTCAAGCTGATTTAGATAAATTGTCTAACGGTCTAGCTAAGCTTTCTGAAGAGGATCCTACTTTCACAGTTAAGACAGATGAAGATAGTGGCCAAACCATTATCTCTGGAATGGGTGAGCTTCACTTAGAAGTTCTCATCGACCGTCTGAAACGTGAATTTCAGGTTGAATGTAATGAAGGTCAACCTCGTGTTGCGTACAAAGAGGCAATATTTTCTGAGACGCAACATCGTGAGATTTATAAGAAGCAGTCTGGTGGACGAGGTAAATTTGCTGATATCGTTGTTAAAGTTGGACCAGCAACTGATCAAGAAAAGGAAGGCCTTGAATTTAAGAGTTCAGTTAAAGGTGGTAACGTTCCTAAGGAATTTATACCTGCTGTAGAGAAAGGATTCAAAACGGCAATGATTAACGGTGTACTAGCTGGATTCCCAATGGATAGCCTTCGTGTTGAACTTCTTGATGGAAGTTTCCATCCAGTTGACTCTGATGCTTTGTCGTTCGAACAAGCAGCGAAATTTGCTTATCGTAATTCTATTAAGCAGTGTTCTCCTAAAATTCTAGAACCGTTGATGCAACTTGAGGTGGTAACACCTGAAGTTAATATGGGTGATTGTATAGGTGACCTCAACAAGCGCCGTGCTGTTATCGAAGGTACTGATGAGCGTTCTGGAAAGACTGTTATTAACGCTAAGGTTCCTCTCTCTGAGATGTTCGGATACGTTACGGATCTTAGAACTTTAACTTCTGGACGTGCAACATCTGCTATGTCTTTTAGTCATTACTCTGAGGCACCGAAAAATATTCAAGAAAAAGTTATTGAGGAAGCTCAAGGATAATCTAGCAATACTATGACAACACAAAAAATACGTATCAAACTCAAGTCATATGACCACAATTTAGTGGATAAATCGGCTGAGAAAATAGTTAAAACTGTGAAGACTACCGGTGCTGTAATTAGTGGACCTATTCCGCTACCTACTCACAAACGTATTTTCACAGTTCTTCGCTCACCTCACGTGAACAAGAAGTCTCGTGAACAATTTGAGCTCAACAACTATAAACGTTTGATAGACATCTATAGCTCTTCTTCGAAGACCGTTGATGCTTTGATGCGTTTAGAGTTGCCTAGTGGAGTTGAAGTAGAAATTAAAGTATAACAGTAGACATTCTGTCTATTGAATAAAAACAAACTATTATGCATGGACTAATAGGGAAAAAAGTAGGAATGACCAGCATCTACGGTGCCTCTGGGAAGAATATCCCATGCACAGTGATAGAAGTAGGTCCTTGCGTTGTAACGCAAGTACGTACCCTAGAGAAGGATGGTTATGCAGCTATTCAACTCGGCTTTGGTGAGCGCACTGAAAAGAGCACATCAAAAGCTATGCAAGGTCACTTTAAACGCGCTGGAGTTTCACCAAAGCGTAACCTCGTTGAATTTAAGAACTTCGATAATGACTTCCAATTGGGAGATACATTAAAAGTTGAGGACGTTTTTAACGAAGGAGAATTTGTAAGTGTAATTGGAACTTCAAAAGGTAAAGGTTTCCAAGGCGTTGTTAAACGTCATGGTTTTGCTGGAGTTGGTCAGGCTACACACGGTCAACATAACCGTCTACGTGCACCTGGTTCAATTGGAGCAGCTTCTTATCCAGCACGTGTATTCAAAGGAATGCGAATGGGTGGTCAGATGGGCAATTCACAAGTTACTATTGAGAATTTGGAAGTTCTTA
>DQKQ01000240.1 GCA_015660615.1 Flavobacteriales bacterium | reverse complement strand
GGTTAAATTAAAACATCTTTTAGAAAAGAAAGGTTCACCTATAACTTTTTTGAAGTCATTCAACCTTTCTATTAGGAAGGAGGTTATGGAAAGAGCGAATGAAATAAATGAGGAAGTAAAAGCTCTTGGAGCGAGAGTGGTTTCATATCACTGCACAGAATACCCAGAGAATTTAAAACGCATTGTAGATCCTCCAGCTGTAATTTTTGTAAAAGGAAAAATCCCAGAAAGACTCAAGCAATCGATTTCTATTGTGGGCACACGCAGGAGTTGTCCGGAGGGTAGAAGATTGGCTGAAAAAGCGGTAGAGCTAATGACGCAGCATAAATTCCCTTTAGTGAGCGGAATGGCTCTGGGAATTGATACAGCCTCTCACAACGCAGCGCTTTTAAATGGCTTGCCCACGGTGGCGGTACTTGCTCATGGACTTGACAGAATTCACCCCAAACAAAATATAATCTTATCTCAAAGAATTTTAGAATATGGTGGGGCATTGATTTCAGAGCACCCACCTAGAACCCCCGTTTCTAAATGGATGTTTGCCGCAAGAAATAGAATTTTAGTAGGGATAAGTGCTGCAACTGTTTTAGCTGAAAGTCCTGAGTCTGGTGGGTCACTTATTTCAGTAAAAATAGCTTTGAGAGAGGGTCGCCAAACTTATGCTTTTACTCCTCCATGCTTCTTAGACAAACGTTGGGATGGCAATAGGTTTGTCATAGAAGAAGGAAGGGGGATAGCAATTTCAAATATGGCGGACTGGTATAGAAGTTTATTGAAGGAGGTTCCAGATTTGCGAACGTCGTTTAAGGAGGTAGAGTCAAAAGTTAAGAAAGTGAGGATAAGTGAAGCGCTTAAGCAAATTCCAGAAAAATGTAAATTAGTCTATATCGAAGTAAGCAGGGAATCACAGTCTCCACTTGAAATAAGTAGGGCTCTTCGAATAGAAATGAGCGTGCTTAGAACCAGGTTGTTTATTCTGGAGACGATGGGGTTTGTGAAGCGTCTTCCTGGGGATAGTTATTCTCTGAGTTAGTTTCTTCTCGAGTTTCATTCGATAAGAGAGACAACCCTTCTTTTATCTCTATAGGTTCTAAACCAGAACCACTTTGGATTAGCGAGACAGTCATAATAATACATGTCACTAAGATTACGACTAAGAGTATTCCCCCATCAAAGGAATCATTAATAAGTTCTGGGTAATTTGAGCTTATTTGGAAGAAAAGAAGGATGGTAATAAGCCCTCTTGGCGCTATGTATAAAAGTGATGAGGGATCTTCAGGCCTGAAAAGACGTAGAAAGACAAAGCGAATTAGATAAAGTATGACGGAGATCGCCAATCCGTAGAATAGGACATCGTACTCCTTTAGAGAACTAAGGACCACGGTTGCGCCGAAAAGCACAAAGAAAAAAGTCCTAATTACAAAGGCGCTCTCTAGGGTTAGGATGTGAAAATCATGTCTCAGCCCATTCATCTTTTCGTTATCTAATAGACTTCCGAGCCAGCTTTCACCATCTTTATTTTTTAAGATATTCGCAAAAAATATTTTGTGATTGTTAAGCATTAACCCGAAGATTAAGATTAAAATCAGAGGGCTGAGGTGAAGGAGTTTTTGGATTGAATAGATTAAAATTAGTACAGCAATAGATAAAAACAGTTTAACTGAACTAGAGATTTTTTGGAGTACGTAAACGAGTAAATAACTCACCACGATAGAGATAAAAATAGAAGCTCCGAGATTAATTCCGATGGACTTTGCAATCTCTAGGTAACTTTCAGAAGTTCTGTTTTCAAGCAACAGATAGAATGCCATAATTCCCCAAATATCAGAGAAAGTGCTTTCGTAAACCATAAACTCTTTGCGCTCTAGGCTCAACCCACCAACAGACGGGATGATAATAGCGCTGCTCATTATGGAAAGCGGGATGGAATACACTAAAGCTGTAAACCAATCCATATCCATTGAAAAATTAAGGAGCCATGCAATTCCTGCGGAACTCGCAGCCAATGTGAAAAGAGCGAGCGATGCGCTTTTTAAGATAAGCGGTAGTTTTTCTTTAGAGAGCTCTAGGTCTAGCGCGGCCTCTAACAGTATGAAAATCAAACCAACTGTTCCTAAAAGCTCTAGCGCCACGGATTCAAAAGGGATTTCTTCAACCCCCATAGCTGTAATTATTTGCCTTAGCGCTATACCCATAGCGATCAAAACAAGCACCGAAGGGATATTTGTCCTCTTAGCTAATACGTTAGCGAAATAAGACAAGATGATAATTACACTTCCACCTATTACAAGTGAAAAGGCACCAATATCGTCAACGGTAAAAACTTCAAATACATTATTGAGCATAGCACACAAGATAAGAATTTAGCCAAACCCACCGGTAAAGAGTCGCCAAAAATCGTTCCCTAACGCAAAAACCATTAATCCAAGTAACAGTGTAATCCCGATTACCTGCGCTATTTCCATGATTTTATCTGGAGCGGGCTTTCCCACAACCAGCTCATAAAGTAAGAACACAACATGCCCACCATCTAAAGCGGGGATAGGTAAAAGGTTCATAAAGGCAAGTATTAACGATAAGAAAGCGGTGTTTCTCCAGAAGACTAACCAATCCCAACTTCCGTCGAAGATGCTACCAAATGTGATTAACGACCCCACTTGTGATGCGCCAGATTTAGAAGCTAAAAATCTAAGAGAAAGGGCATACTCCTGTAAGGTAGTTCCCGCCATAAAAAACCCACTTACCAAAGCATCTAAGGCACCGTATTCTATTTTTTCCTGTACGAACATCTCCGAAAAACTAGCCTGGCTTTTCATTGTAAAACCGATATGTCCCAAGCTGTCAGTCATTACAGGCAAAGAGAGTTTTTCTCTATCACGCTCTATATGGACTACAATTGGAGAATTGGGGTAACCCTGAAAAGCATTTACGGTCTGCTGTTGTGAGAAAACAACATTATCATTAACCCCAAGAATTAAATCTCCGGCTACTAGTCCAGCTTTTTCAGCCCTTGAATCAGAGTTAACACTTTTAATTACTGGAGGAACTTGTAGAGAAAAGGGTCTGCGTATTCCCTCATCAAGTAGCACCTGTCCCAATTCTGTTTTAAACGAAAGCTCCTTCTCAACACCATTTCTTTTAATTATAGCCTCGGTTACTGGTTCAAAGAATGCAGCCGTTCTAACATCTCTAAAGGTTTCGAGCTCTTCTCCGTTAAAAGAAATGATATGATCTCCACTTTGAAAACCCAACAGCTCAAGACGGGGATCAATATCAACTGCGTATTTGTTAGGCAAAATAGTTTTACCCCAAACAAGTAATATCATGCTGTAAATCAAGAACCCCACAATTAGATTCACGATTATTCCGCCAAGCATAATGATGAGCCTTTGCCATGCCGGCTTAGATCGAAATTCCCAAGGTTCAGCTGGCTTAGCCATTTGTTCCTTGTCCATGCTCTCGTCTATCATCCCGCTTATTTTTACGTAACCACCTAAAGGCAGCCAACCGATCCCCCATTCGGTGTCTCCAATTTGTTTCTTGAAAAGAGAAAATCCAGGATTCATAAACAGGTAGAATTTCTCTACTCTAGTTTTGAAGTAACGGGCTGCTAAGTAGTGACCTAACTCGTGTAGAACCACGAGAAGTGAGAGGCTGAGTAGGAGTTGTAATCCTTTAATGAGTGCAATCATGGCGGCAAAGATAACTTTCCACGATGTGATGCTGACAAACGTTGTGAAATTCTTAAATATTTTATTTAGTTGTGTGCATATTGCACTATCTAGCGATACCCATGCCTAAACACACCTCAATTAAAAAAACTCCCAGAAAGGGCTATTGGAAAGCTCTATTTTTCCTTGCGGGAATAAGCCCTCTTTTAGGAATACTAGCTCTTGTAGTTATCGCTAGACTCGGGGATTTGCCAGACACAAACGCTCTCACTAACCCTCGCACAGACCTTGCAACGAAGGTTTATACCATGGACGGGAAGATCTTAGGAAGCTATTATAACGAGAATAGATCAGACGCTCGGTTCGAGGATTTACCTCAGCACCTTATAGACGCGTTAATTTCCACAGAGGATGTAAGGTTTTTCAGTCATGATGGAGTTGACTTTTTCGGATTGGGTAGAGCGATAGCCTTTTTAGGCAAAAGGGGAGGGGGTTCAACGATAACGCAACAACTGGCAAAGCTACTTTTTACAGAAGAGTATGAATCAACAAGCTTTTTAGAGCGAGCGGTTTTACAAAAACCTAAAGAGTGGATCATTGCGGCACGGTTAGAGAGCCACTACACGAAGGGTGAGATTATTGCGATGTATCTCAATAGATACGACTTTCTAAATCAAGCCGTGGGAATAAGATCTGCTTCGACCATTTATTTTGACAAAGAGGTTGAGGAATTAAATGTGGAAGAATGCGCGATGTTAGTGGGGATGTTGAAGAATAGCGCCCTATATAATCCACTTCGCAGAATGGAATTGGTTACAAAGCGCAGGAATGTTGTTCTAAACCAAATGGGTAAATATGAATTCCTTAACCCAACTTCTCTCGATTCTATCAAAGCACGGCCGATTACTTTAAATTACCAAAGAGTAAGCCACGATGAGGGAGCTGCTCCATATTTTAGAGAGCGTTTACGTGCAGAATTAAAGAGAATTTTCTCAGAGAAAAACCCCGATGACTCTTATGTTGTAAGCAAGGCCGATGGCTCGAAGTACAATATTTACAGAGACGGATTAAAAGTGCACACCACTATTGATAGTCGTATGCAACAGTATGCTGAAAATGCGGTTTCTAAGCATTTAGGCGGAGAGCTCCAAGCAGCTTTTGATAGAGACTTGAAAAATCGCCCAAAACAAGACTATCCATTTTTTGAGGATATCGATCCTGAAGCGAAGCAGACAATTATAGACATCGCAGTACGGGATTCGGACAGGTATAAAAAAAGCAAAGGGAAGCTTTGCCCCGGTTGTAATAGACCCGCTTTTTACATCCGAGATTACGCTTTCGAAGACGGCGCGAAAGGCTTCAAGTGTATGCCTGGTAATGGAGGATGCGGTAACAAATGGATGGGGTTAAGTAAAAAGGATTTCAAAGCGTTTATGGATAAGCCAGTAAAAATGAAGGTTTTCAGCCACTCTGGCCCATTAGATACGGTTATGTCTCCCATGGACAGCATTATTCATCGCAAGAAAACGCTTCATGCCGGCCTGCTTTCTATCGAACCCTCTTCAGGCCAAATAAAAGCGTGGGTTGGAGGCATTGACTATAAGTTTTTTCAATACGATAATGTAGACCAAAGCCGACGCCAGGTAGGCTCTACCTTTAAACCCTTCGTATACGCTACCGCCCTTAGGATGGGGATGAATTCTTGTGACGAACTGCCTAACCAAGTGACTTGTATAGACCTTCCAGAGGGATATGACCCCCCGATTTGGTGTCCACAAAACTCATCTGAAAATTATGGAGAAATAGTAACCCTAGAGTACGCCCTTGCGAACTCAATGAATACCATTACGGCAAAACTAATTAAAACGTTTGGTACCGATAGAGTGATAAAACTTGCTCACGCCTTAGGAATTAACAGCGATATTCCCAACGTTCCCTCTATTGCTCTAGGAGTAGCTGAACTCAAATTGAAAGAACTTGTTTCTGCTAACGCTGCTCTTGTAAATGGTGGTGTTTACGTTGAACCCACAATCTTAATAAGAGTAGAAGATAGATTTGGGAATACCATTTTTGAACCCAGCCCTGAAATCAGACAAGGCCTGGATGAACTCACGGCCTACCGTGTAGTTCGCATGATGAAAGGTGTTGTTGACGGGGCTTGGAATGAAGAACTCCAAAAACGGATGGGAACAGGTGTCAGGCTTCGTTACGATTCCGACGCAAGAGATTACGATGGAATCACAGCACCTATGGGCGGGAAAACAGGAACGACACAAAACAATACTGACGGGTGGTTTATGGGGCTTACGCCGGAATTAGTAACTGGGGTTTGGGTAGG